>NZ_BMDZ01000057.1 GCF_014636235.1 Tistrella bauzanensis | reverse complement strand
TGCCGCATCGTTCGCTCCCCCTTGCCGGGAAACAATGAATCATCACACCCGCTTCATGGCTAGCGGTAAATGGAGGTGCCCAGATGGCCTTTGCCATGGCGCGCGAGCACATGCGGCTGGTCTCGCAGCGCCTGACCGGGCTGTCCCATGGCGGCGAAGGGCTGGAACATTTCTGGGGCGGCGCCAATGGCATGATCACCGCCCTGACCGCACCGCTGGCGCAGATTGCCGCCGCCGATAGCGATGGCGGGGTGCGACTGGCGCAACTGGCCCAGTCGGCGGCCAATGTTTCGGACGACGGCGGCGCCACGGCCCAGGCCCGGAACATGGGTGGCATCGACGGGCTGCGCAGTTATATCACCGCGTCTTATACCGTGGGCGAAATCGACGGCACCCGCGCAAGCGGCGGGACGGTCGACTACGATGCGATCAACCTTGTCGGAGGCATCGATTATGAGGTGCTGCGCGATGAAGCCGGCTTCGACAGCCTGCTGCTGGGCGCCGGCATCGGCTATGGCAATTATGACGGCAAGATCGACAACACCGATACCCGCATCGACACCAGTGGCTATACGGCCATGCTGTACGGATCGGCGACCTTCGCCAGATCGGCCTATGCCGATATCACCCTGGCGCATAGCTGGCTGGATTACGACTATACGCGCGACGCCGGCGCCAACGATCTGACGGCTAAACCCGATGGTCGCGAATGGGGCGGCACCCTGCGCCTGGGCTATGACTTCCGGCCAAGGATCAGCCGGTTCTCGCCCACCCGCTGGGTCTTCGGCCCCTTCGTTCAGGGACAGTATCTGAAGGCGGAGATCGACGGCTTCACCGAACAGGGACCAGGCGGCATCACCTTCGCCGACCAGACGGCCAAATCAATCACCTCGCAACTGGGCATGCACGCCGCAGTGATGCGCAGCACCGACTGGGGCGCGCTGGTGTTCAGCGGCCGCATGGCCTGGGAGCATGAATACGAGGATGGCGCCGATCAGGTACGGCTGTCGAGCGGGACAGCCCGCATCGACAAGGTCGATCCAAACTATGCCCGTCTGGAAGTGGGTATGACCGCGCTGGTTGGCAGCGGTGTCGCGATCACCGCCGATTACGCGACGATCGCCGGCGACACGTATCGCCAGGAACATACCGGCCGGCTGCGGCTGCGGCTGGGCTTCTGACAGGCCGACCGCCCGGACACCGGCACGTCCGGGCGGTCATACAGGTGCCGCGGGATCGAGACCGCCCATCAGCCGCGCCTGCCGGGTAGTCTCAAACCCGCCCCACCGCGTTCCTGCATCACCTCGGCGCGGAAGCTGTACAATTCCGCCGGCCGACCGCCGGTTTCATGGGTCATCCGCCCGGTCGCCTCCACCAGCCCGGCCTGTGCCACCAACCGGCGGAAATTCTGCTTGTGCAGCCGCCGTCCCGCCAGGGCCTCCACCGCCGTCTGAAGCCCGGTCAGCGTAAAGGCCGGCGGCATCACTTCGAACACCAGCGGCCGATAGCCCAGCTTGCCGCGAATCCGTCCGATCGCCGTCGCCAGAATCCGGCGATGATCGAAGCGCATCGGCCGCCCCAGGGCCGGCACCAGGTCGCCATCGGCCGTCATCTCGCCACCGCCGGCCGCGGCGGCGGCGCTCAGGCTGCGATCGCGCTCGGCCTCTGCCACCAGCCCGGCTTCGTACAACAACTCATAGCGTTCAAGCACCAGGTCTTCATGCCAATGGGCATCGTCCTCGGGCCCGAATGCATGGTCGACACGGGCGCGACGCCGATCGCGTTCCGGGATCGCGGCGGCCGCGATCCAGACCGCGAGCCGAGGCCGGATCAGTTCAGCCACCACCGGTGCCGCACCGGCGCGGCGGTCTTCCCAGGGAAAGAAGTCATACCAGCAGCGCCAGGCGGCGGCGGTATCGGCCGGCGGCATCGCCTCGCGCACCAGCGCCAGATAGCCGATCGACACGATGCGCGGCCCCCCCTGCCATTCGCGCGGGTCGCGCCCCCGATCGGCAAAGGTGTAGAGCTGTTCGACATAGCCGAGCGGCAGCCGGGTCTGGGCCGTGACCCAGGCGCGCAGCCCGATATCGAGGGTGCGATGGGCATCCGGCCTGAACGGACCAGCCGGCAATGCATCGGGCCCGTCATCACGCACCACCAGGACCCGCGGCTCGTCGTCGGTGACCGCGACGATGGCGGCGCTGAGGCCGATCACCACCGGCCCGTCGGGCGCCTGATCGCTGACCGTGGTGGCTGTGCCAGGACGGCCGTGCACCACGCCGCGCGCCTGCCCGGCGCCCCTGCCGTCCTGCCCGATCATGCCGGCCTCCCCGCCGTTCAGCCCTGCGGCACCCAGGGCGCCAGCAGATCCATCCGATCATAGCCGGCAAAGCCGTTCTGTTCGATCACCACCGTGACCCGTTCGATGTAATCGCCGCCCAGTTCCGAATACCGTGTCAGATGCCGCAACAGCAGCCCGCCATTCATCGGCGCCCCCACCTTGCGCATCAGGCTGCGCTCGGCGCGGAATTCAGCATAGGCCGGATGACTGTTCAGGGTCCGTACATAGTCGATCACGGACTCGACGATCGTCTCATAAGGCTTGACCTCGAACACCGCGTTGTTCCAGGTCATCACACCGAACAAGGCATTTCCTTCGCGTGCGACCCGCGAGGTGCCCCACCCG
Source organism: Tistrella bauzanensis (assembly GCF_014636235.1). Lineage (NCBI taxonomy): Bacteria > Pseudomonadati > Pseudomonadota > Alphaproteobacteria > Geminicoccales > Geminicoccaceae > Tistrella > Tistrella bauzanensis. The sequence continues at coordinate 33,187 of NZ_BMDZ01000057.1, read as the reverse complement.
GATTCCAGCGCCGCCTGCCCCAGGGCCAGCGAGGTTGGAATGGCATCGATGCGGTTCAGCAGGTCCGGCAGATCGGACGCCTTGCCACGATAGAAGCGGGCGACCTGTGCCAGCCATTGCTGGTCGCGCGGGCTTGGCGCGATGCCTGCGGCCTGATCACGCAGGATGGCCTGCAACCGGGCCCGTTCGCCCAGCACCGCATTGTTCACGGCCACGATCGCTGGCAGCACCACGCTGAGAAAGCGGGATTTACGGTCGTCGCCCATTGCGGCATCGATATCGCCCGGCAACCGGATCACCGGCAAGGGCCGACCCGACTGGGTCCGCTGCGGCGCCGCCGCATCGGCGACGACAGCCAGATTGTGTGAGAGCGGCATGCTGAGCACGGCCACATCGCCAAGCCCGTCATCGCCGCCCCATGGCATCGACACAAGCGGCGTGCGTGGCGGCAGATGGCGGATGACATCCGACGAGGCCATGGCAATACCGGCTGTCGAGACCATGGTCGCCAGAAGGCAAGCCATGACAAGGGCGCACCGGCGGGCCGCAAGCGCCGCCGGGGCCATCGTCACCGCCGGCAACAGCCATAGAGCGCCGGCCCGCCCGCCGGTGCGGGCGCAGTCCGGATGGCGGTCACAGCAACGGGTTGCGATCGGAGGTCGGCTCGATATGTCACGCATGATCCAACTGGATAGCCGAGCCGCTCAGCTTGGTCCAGCGGAAATCGCCGTCGGCTCGACGCATGGCAGACAGCTTGCTGCCGGCATTCTCAGCCGGTCGGGCCCCAGGGCGAAACCCCGAGCCGGCAGGCCACGACAAAATCACGCGCCCGCTCGACCCTGTCCACCACCGTGATCCGCAGATTGCGGCACAGGCGAACCCCATAGGATCCCAGCGGCCGGCCGGCCGTCATCAGGAACAGCGAGCCGTCCTCCAGCCGCCAGCGTGCCGTCTGCCCGGGGGGCGCTTCGTCGAGAACCTTGTTCACACAGCGCATGTCCTGTTCGCTCAGGCGGTCGGCGATATCGTCGGTGAAGATTCCCGGAAGCGCCGGCGTGATCACCGCAGGTACCGCACAGGCACCGGCGGGCACCTCCTGGGCGCGCGCATCCGGAACCTGCATCGTGGCGGCGGCGGCCAGTGCCACAGCGGCGGCCACGGGCACCGGCAACCGGCGCGGATGAGCGGAAAGCAAAGGTTCGGCAAGCAGGCAATCGGGGGCACGCATGGTCGGGGGCTGGTCCTCTTCTTCGTCCGCCGGGCCTCGGAGTGATATCCGGATCGGCGATGGGGCAAAACATGGCCCCACCGCTCACGGTTCCCACCATCATCACAGACATACAGGCAGAGCCCCATATCAACAGGGCTTTATCAGACAAGTCGCCCCAATATCGGGCGGGATGGCGCACAAGGCAACTTGATCGTGGCGCAATCGCGCATATGGCGCGGGTGTTCAGCGCGACAGCGGCAGCTCGACCGTCATCCGCAAGCCGCCGTCCTTGCGGTTCTCGGCGCGGATCCGGCCGCCCGCCGCCTCGACGTTCCGCCGCACGATCCACAGCCCGATGCCGAAATTGCCGGCGCCCGACATACGCTGGCCCTCGTCGCGGATCGACACATAGCGTTCGAAGATCCGTTCCAGGTCAGCTGGCTGCACACCCGGGCCGCGATCCTCGACCATCACCTGCGCCTGTCCACCGACAGCCGTCAACGAGACGGTCACCTCGGTGCCCGGCCTGGTGAAACTCAAGGCGTTGTCGAGCAGGTTCTGCATCACGGTCTCGATCATGTCGTCGCCGACCCGCACCATGACGTTGCGGTCGATGCGCCCGACCACCCGACGGTCGCCGATGGTGTGGGCATTTTCCTGGTACTCGTCGACAATGTCCTCGACCAGCGCCGACAGATTAAGCGCCTTGCGCGGTGGGTTCAGCAGATCGGCCACCGTTTCCTCGATCCGCCGGGCCGCATTGACCAGCACGTCCAGACGCTGCACCGACCGCTCGATCAGATCGACCGACCGGCGCGCCCGCAGATCGTCTTCGGGAATCAACCGCTTCAGCGGCTCGACGCTCTGCGCGATCACCGCGATCGGCGTCTTGAATGCATGGGCGTTTTCTTCAGCCGTGCGCCGCATGGTTTCCGCCGTGCCCCGCAGGTCGCGCACCATGTCATCGAAGGCGCCTGCGACATCGTTCAGCTCCGGCACCCGGTTCATGTCCGAGAACGAGCGTTCGGTGCTCGGATTCTTGCGGATACGCCGCGCGACACCGGCGAAGCCGCGGATATTGCGCCAGATACTGGTGAACAACCACAAGACCACCAGGGCCAGCGTCAGATAGACGGCACCCGCGAAGCGCACCTCGGGCATCTGCCAATAGGGTCGCGCCAGGCTCTGACCCACAATGCTGTCGGTCGCATGGGCGGTGATCACCACCCAGCAGCCCATCGGGGCATCGATCGGGGTCAGCGAGGTCAGCACCTCGACCTGGCCATTGGGGTTGGTGTATTCAACCGCCAGCGGCCGGCCACCACCACAGGTGTCGGCAAGCCGGTCGAGCACGCCGGTTTCGATCAGCTCGGCACGCTCTTCCTGAAGATAGTCGACCGGCACCGTCGGGACCGAGGCGATATAGAAGAAGGCGTCGGTCGCAGCACCGCCGGTCGGGCGCAGCAACAGCTTGATCGACACATCCGGCTGGGCCATCCGTTCGATCGTTCGACGGACCTGCGGCACGGCCGCGGCATCGAACTGGCTCAACAGCGGGACCAGTGCCTGGGCGACCAGATTGCCCTGGCGCTGGACGCTGTCGAGCAGCAGGGCGCGCTGCTGGCGGTCGGCTTCCTGAAACTGGTCATACAGGATCATCGGTACGCTGACGAACACGACCATCAGAATGCCCAGCTTCACGGCGAAGCTGTCGACAGTGCGCCGGAGCGCGCGCAGCAGGGTCATCGATCAGTCGCCGTCAGTCTTCATGTGCCGAGCGATCGGCCGAACGCGGCTGCTCGGCATCGAGCCACCGGTATCCGAAGCCCGGATAGTTCTCGATCTGGCCGAAATCGGTATCCAGGTCACGGAATTTCTGACGAATACGCTTGATGAAGGTCCGGACGTTGGAGCGATAACCCTCAGAACCGTCCCCAGCCATGAAGCCCGCGCCATGCACAAGATCATAGAGGTCGCGATAGCGGACATCGAGCCCGGCACGCTCCACCATGTGCAGCACCATGCGGAACTCGGTCACGGTCAGCGGGACTTCCTTGCCGCGCCAATAGGCACGGTGGGTCTCGATCTTCAGTTCGATCTCGCCATTGCGCAGGGTGTCGTCGCCGGCATCGGCCGCAGGGGCCCCCCCCTCAGCCTGGGCAGCGGCAGCCTCGCCACGACGTTTCTGTCCGCCCAGAATCAGTTCGATCCGCCGACGCAGAATCGAAAAGCTGCGCGACTTCTCGACGAAATCGACCGCACCACTGGTCAGCGCCGCCTCTTCATAGATCTGGTCCGACAGCACGGTCAGGAAGATCACCGGGATCTCGCATCCATCCGACCGCAGGCGCCGCAACACCTCGATGCCGTTCATCTCGGGCATCTTCCAGTCCAGAAGGATCAGGCCAGGTGCACCGCCATCCGACAGATAGGATAGGAATCCCGGGCCGCTTGGAAAGTCGGCAACCGCGAAACCGGCATCAACCAGATTCTGGGCAATCGACTCCCGGAACAGGTCATCGTCATCGACGATCGCGACATGAAGATCATCCGCGACGGTCGCCCCGGCCATGCCGTGTTCAGCTTCGTCCGCCATTCCGGTTCCTTGCTCTGATGTCGGCGAGGCACGCGCGCCGCGCCGTATCGGTGTTGTCCTTGCCCCGTACGGCCAGCGTCACGACACGCAGTTCCTGCGAGGTGATGTCCAGATAGAAAAACAGATCCGCCGCACAAGACCCCGTGCGGTACTGCCACACTGTGGCCGGCGGCTCTTCGGTCACGGCCACGGGGCCGCCCATCAGAGCGCGGACCCGCCCCGGTGACAATCCCTGAAGATCCTCAGGCCCGATATCCGGCATCACCGGGGCCAGGGCGATCTGGGGGTCGTCAGAGGCAGGTTGCGCGACCGGCGCCGACGCTCCAGATGCGCCCGACCCGCCTTCCGTGGCGCCAGCCTGCCCCACCGGCCGGGCCGGTGGTGGTGGTGCCTCGGGTTTGGCCGCCGGCACAAGAACGTCGCCGCCGCGCATGCCCGCGGCCGCCGCGATCACCGGATCGGGGCGGGCGGGCTCGACCATCGATTGCGCACGCGCAGGGCCCGGCCGCGACGAGGGTGTCGTGCAGCCCGACAATAGAATGGTGCTCGCGAGCAGTGCGGCCGCAGTGATGCGATGCCGTGCTCTACGCCCGACGGAAAATGCCGTCACCTCAGCCTCTCGATCCGGAACGCGGTTTCGCCCGACCGCCTTCGCCTGTTTTTTGTCCACCTCTTCCGCGATCGCCGCGGCGGGTGTGACGAGCATTCTAGCCGAAGCGACGGGCGATGGAATAGCCAAGGTTGCGTTGTCATGCGTTCTTGCGTTGCGTTGCACGCAATGCAATCGCCGCACCTGATGCAGAAACCCCTGTCCGCTGTTACTGACCGGCTGTGCAGCGAATACTGGCAGCCTCCAGACAACATGTCGCAACAAGTGTCCGTGACCCCGACACGCGCGGAATTGCCACAAGTTTGCCGCGTGCGACGCCATGGCGAATTTCGGATAGTCATGGCCGAACGGTATGGCGGCTTCAGAACGCTCTACCGTCGGGGGCCGACACAGGTGCCGGCCCCCGCTGAGGAGAAAACCGATGGCGACTTATCGCTCTCTGCTGCTGCCGGCCGCCACCGCCGCAGCTTTTGCCCTGATCGCGGCGCCCGCCTGGCATGCCGCGCCAGGGACAACGCAGGGCCGTCTGGTGGCAACAGCCGCGGCTGCAGCGATTGAGCCGGCCCGCAAGGCCGACATCGTCATCGACGACGCTATGGCCCGCAACGATCCTGCGCTGATGCGCCTTGTCGGCGAACTGCGCGGGCAGCACACTCTTTCCCATCCCGATACCTCGCCTGCCCCAACCGGCATCCCGTCCGATCCAGTTGATGCTTCTGATTCCGGCGTGCCCGTCGGGACACCGTCCGTTGCCGATACCTCGTCGCTCAATGCCTCGACCACCGGCGCGCCGGCGGTCGACCGGAAGCAGATCGACCGTGAACCGGATCAGGCTGCGGACGAACAGGGTCTGGGTGAAAGCCTGCTTTCGGCCATCGACAATCTGTTCCGTGGTCGTGACGTGACAGATGAGACAACGGCGAACTGACCAATTCGTTCCAGGGATGACGGCGAATTTTTCGACCGACACCGATTTGGAACATCACCAGACATCCGTCCGGGGTGAAGCCCGTTCCGGTGGCGGGGGCCATACCGGAAGCGCGGACGGATGCGGCCCCCGCACTCCACGGACCAAGCCAGTGCTGACCGATCCAAAACTTGCGGGTGGACCTGCGTTGCCGGAAACGGCCCCGCAGGTCCACCCGGACTTTTTCGGCCGGCCGCCGGCCTCCGGGGTACCCGCCCCTCTTGCCGGAGATCAGTGCCATGTCGCAGTTGCCCGCGTCCATCCGGCACACCGACGGTCTGACGCCCGCCGGGCGCCGGCTGCCGGCACCACAGCGCTCCCAGCCGCGAACCCGCCTGCGGCTGATGGCCCGGCCCGCACCGGGCGACGGCCCGGCACGTGTCCTGCTGTCGGTATCCTGGACCAGCACCCGCCGTCACTGGACATTGTCGGCGGGTCTGGCATTGCGCCGCGGCCCCGGTGCCCGCGCGCACAGCGCACGCCCGTTTCCCGCGCCGATGATCTGGTTGTTCATGCGACTGCGCGGCCGGCCACGGCCGGTCTGACGGTCTCGCCGCAGATCGCCCTTTATGGCAGGCCAATTTATGAGCTGCCCGCCTGGTTGCCTGGTCCCGGCAGGTCATGCAGACGCGGCCAGATGTCCGGCGGCACCATACTGCGGCGACTGGTCAGAAGCGTCAGGTGGTCTTTCCGGTAGGTGCCCGGGGTGATCCCCGTCATCTTCTTGAAGACGCGGGTCAGATGCGATTGATCTGCAAACCCGGTCTGGGCGGCGACTTCAGCGATCGGGGCCCCACGCGACAGCAGTTCCAGGCTCTTCTGGAACTGACGCTGACGATGCCAGGCATGAGGAGAGATGCCGAGGATGTCGGTAAAACAGCGGACCAGCAGAAACTTGTCTATCCGCGCGACCTTCGCCAGTTCATCAAGCGTCACGTTCCGATCCAGATTGTCCGCGAGGTAATCCTTGCTAATCTCGACCGCGCGCTTCTCTGTACGGCGATGCTGCGGAAAGTCGGAGATATGCGTATGGGCTTGAAGAAAATGTTCGACGAGGCGGAACAGCGCGGTCTCCTGATGCAGCGCGCTTTCGCCGGTGAAGCTCCTGAAGAGACGCTTGAACAGGTGCGAGAGCACCTCATCCACCATAACCGACTGGCAGGCAAAGCGGCCGCCTTCGGGGTGCACGCTTTCCAGCACATCCACCGGAACAGTGATCGAGTGGAACATCCATCCATCACTGCCCTCGGGCTCGGCTCCATGAACGCCGTGCGGCGGGATGGCGACAATCGAACCGGCACCGGCATGGTGGAAGGCGCCCTTGTAGTGCACCTTCTGGATACCGTCGCCCAAAAATGACAACATCAGGCCATCATGGCTGTGGCGCGGGAGCGTGTGGTCGCGATAACGACCCGCGACGATCTCAAGCCCGCCAAGGTAGTGTAGCTTCAACCCGCGTGGCAGTGCATCGATGTCCAGCATCAGAAAAAGCTAGGGCGCCGCACCCTTGCAGGTCAAGTGCCGGGCTTTCGTTTCGTATGATCACCAGAAGATTTTCCAATCCTGTTCAATTTATTTCTACAATAAGGCGTATGTCCACCGGAGATATTTCGTCCCGTGGGCACAACGACTATGCAGTCCCGGCCCCTATTCCTCCCTTGAGCGGTACGCAGGGAGAGGCAGGCGACTCATTGCGACACGCGCGCGGTTTGATGCGGTGATCGAACATCAGAGGCGTCGACAGGACAGCCGTGGGAATGCCCAAGGACTTGTCCAAGCCTGTTCAAGACTTTGATTGCAGCCGGATTCAATCTTGCAAGATCAATCGCGCTCTGTGGAGACGGTCGATCGGAGCCGCGATCGCCGAACGGCGCGGTGGACGGGTCAGGACCAGATCCTCATCACAGGGCGCGCCATTTGAAAGGGAGATCATGTATCTGACACAATCCTTGCATCGCGACATGCAGACACGTCCAGATGACATTGCAACAATAACCGGCGACCGCCGTCGTACTGTCCGTGAATTGCATGACCGTGTCTCGCGTCTTGCCGGCGCGCTGCAAAATCTCGGCATCTCCAAAGATGATCGCGTGGCCTATCTCGGGCGCAACTCCGACTATTTCCACGAGTTCTACCTGGGAACCTTCTGGGCCGATGCCGTGGTAAATCCTGTGAACACCCGATGGTCCGCCAAGGAGATCGCCTATTCTCTGGACGATTCCAGCACGCGGGTGATCATGGCGGATGAGACGATACGTCCGCATCTCGACGAGATACGCGCGCTTTACCCGCATGTGCAGACCCTGATCTGGACCGGGTCGGGACCGGCGCCCGCCGGTGCGATCCTTTACGAGGATGTCCTTGACGGTGCGACACCGGTCGCCGATGCGCGGCGGGGCGGCGAGAGCCTGGCAGGGCTGTTCTACACAGGCGGTACGACCGGCTTTCCCAAGGGGGTGATGCTGAGCCATGCCAACCTTTTCGTGGGCGCGCTCGGCTCTTGTATCGGGCGCTTCGTGACGCCTGGCGCCATCTTCCTGCACGCGGCCCCCATGTTCCACCTGGCCGATTTCGGAGCGTGGGCGATCACGACGCTGACTGGCGGCGTCCACGTTTCCGCCCCGAGTTTCGAGCCGGAGCAGGTATTCGAGGCGATCCGGCGGCACAGCGTCACCCACACGCTGCTGGTCCCGGCGATGCTGCAGATGCTGGTCGATTCACCACTGCGGCCGCATGCCGATGTGCGGTCGCTCCGGCAGATCAGCTATGGCGGCTCCACCATAACCCAAGCTGTGCTGGAGCGCGCTCAAGACGCGTGGCCGCATGTGGCGTTCGTGCAGGCATACGGCCAGACGGAGCTGTCACCCGTCACGGCCCTGCTGGGACCGCAGGACCATGTCGCTCCCGCACCGAAGGCGCGGCTCCGCTCGGCCGGGGTGGCGGCGCCGCACAGCGAGATCCGCATCGTCGATCCTGCCACTGGCGCGACGCTGCCGGCGAATGAGGTGGGTGAAATCGTGTCGCGCGGCGGACACGTCATGCTTGGCTACTGGAACAAGCCAGAAGAGACGGCGAAAGCCATCCGCCACGGCTGGTTGCATAGCGGCGATCTCGGTTATCTGGACGAGGACGGCTATCTCTTTGTCGTGGATCGCCTGAAGGACATGGTCATCTCCGGTGGAGAGAACGTGTTCTCGGCCGAAGTCGAAAACGCGCTTGCCAGACACCAGGCCGTCGCGGCTTGCGCGGTGATTGGCCTGCGCGACGATAAATGGGGCGAGCGGGTCCACGCGGTGGTGGTATTGAAGGCCGGAGAGACTGTGACAGAAAGCGAATTGCGCGACCATGCCCGCCAGTTCGTTGCCGGCTACAAGGTGCCGCGCAGCATGGAGTTTGTTGATGCTCTGCCGCTGACCTCCACCGGAAAGGTGCAGAAGAACATCTTGCGCGAGCGCTATCAGTAGCGTGCTGGAAGGCGGTCATAGGCGGTCACGTCAATCTGACGAGCGTGCTGGATCGGCACGCTCGTCAGATGATCACAAGGGCCGCCTCAGGCCAGCGACGGAAGGTAAAGCGCGATCTGCGGAAAAAGGATCAGCACACCGATCAGGGCGATCATGACAAGCACGAAGGGCAGCGCGCCGATCGCCACATCCAGAACCGTGCCCTTCGAGCGCAACCCCTGAACAACGAACAGGTTCATCCCGACCGGGGGCGTGATCAAGGCGCATTCAAGCAGGATCACGAAGACGACGCCGAACCAGATCGGGTCGAACCCGGCGGAGACGACGATGGGCGCGATGATCGGCAATGTCATCACGGTGATCGAAATGCTCTCCATGAACAGGCCGAGAACCAGGTAGAAAAGCACGATGAAGCCCATGAGCGTGACCGGGTTGACGTCGAGCTGCTCGATCAGGCCGTTTATCTCCCGCGCGAGACCGACGGCGTTCATCGTCCAGTTCAGGAAGAACGACGCGATCACGATCAGCATGATCATGGAGGTCGTGACCATCGTCCCCTCGAACACCCGGCCCAGCATCCTGGCGGACACGCGCCCTCGGGCGAGCGCGATCAAGAACGCCGCCAGCACGCCGAAGGCCGCAGACTCCGTGGCTGTCGCCACGCCGGAATAGATCGTGCCGACAATAATGGCGAAGATCAGGATCGGCGGCAGAAGGTCGGGCACGCAACGTATAAGCTCGCCAAGCGAATGTGCGCCACCATTGTCTTCCTTTGATCTGAAGATCAGGCTGGACAACACAGTCAGCACCATGAACAGCGCCACGAGCAGGGCTGCGGGCACAAGCGCCGCTGCATAGAGCTTTGGGATAGAGGTGTTCGTCAGGGCGCCGTACAAGATCAGTGCCAACGAAGGCGGGATCAGGATTCCCAACGTCCCACCGGCTGCCAGCGTGCCCAGAAACGTCTTCTCGTGATACTGGTGCTTCTCCATCTGCGGCAGTGCGACGATTCCGATGGTCGCGGCTGTTGCGGTACTGGACCCGGATGTCGCCGCAAAAAGCGCGGACGCACCAATATTGGCATGCATCACGCCACCAGGCAGCCAGTGCAGCCATTTGCGGATCGCCTCGTACATCCGGCCGGCCACGCCGGATTCCAGCAGGATCTGCCCCAGCATGACGTATAGCGGAACGCTGACCAGCAGGAACGATGTCGAGGTCGACCAGGTCAGGTTGCCAAGGGCGCGAACCACCGGCAGCGGTGACTGCCCGGATATCGCCAGGGCGCAAAGCAGGATCACCGCGGCAACCGGCAGGCCGGCGACCAGAAGCCCGGCCAGGATAGACAGGAAGATTGTCATCTCGTTGCCCTTACGTGCGGATTTGCCGGATGTTTGATGCCGCCCTCAGCGCATCGGTCACTTCGTCATCCATCGACTTGATGCCGATCAGGACACGCAGCGCATCCAGTCGCCCGCCAAGCAGTGCCCGCAGACCAAGCAACAGAACCAACAGCGACACGGCTGAAAAGAAGACCAGGCCCGCCAGCCATGCCGCCTGGAAATACCACAAGTGCAGGCCGACCGAGAAAGGCACGCGACTGCCGCGCCGGAACGTGCCCTCGAAGGTTCCATAGGCATAATAGGTCAGCATGAACGCCATCACGACGACCGACGCGGCGGCCGCGATGTCAAGAACCGCGCGGGCGCGCCGTGGAAAACGCGCGTAGGCGATGTCGACCCGAATGTTCGCCCGCTGGACATGTGCATAGGCGAAGGACCAGGCCGTCGAAATGGCCAGCATGTATCCGGTGAGATCGAACGTGCCCTTGACCGGTCGGTCGAAGAGAAACCGGCCAAGGACGTCACCGCATATGAGGAAGGCGGTCAGAAAAACGATGCTTCCGGCCGCCCGTGCTGCCCAGGCCGACGATACGGTCGCGAACCGTTCCATTGGCTTGCGGGGTCCGCTCATGTCAGCCTCCGTGCACCAGGGGCCCGACGATCCCGCGCCAGCTTGCCTCGCATTCCGCACCGCACAATTCAAACCAGACCGGCAGAACCTTGGTCTTCACGGCCTCGCGGAAGGCGGGCATGTCGGCCTCGTCGAAGGCGACGACAGTCATGTCGTCCAGCACTCCCAGGGTGCAGGGTTGTTTGCCGGCGGCGCAGGACAGCGCCTCAATGTTCTCGCGCCTGGCAAGTTCCCACTGCTGATCTTCCAGCTTGGCGAATTCGGCTGCCAGGAAGGTCTGGAGTTCGGGCGACAGGGCATTCCACCTGTCGAGGTTCATCGCCGTGAACCAGTTGGATGGGCCGATCGGCAGTTGGTAGAGCGTGTCGGACACCTCACCCCATTTCGAGACATTGCCGGACAGGGCGCCGGTCGTCGCACAGTCGAGCGTGCCGCGCTCCAGCGCAGGCACGACTTCCGCATAGGCCAGCGTGATGGGATTGGCGCCGAGCCCTTCATAGAGCGCGCTCAGCATCGTGCCGTAGGAGCGGATGTTCTTTCCCTTCAGATCCGCCAGTGAGGTCACCTCGCCACGGCAGAACACCATGATGTTGGAGATCCCCCAGACACCGAGAAGCTTGGCGTTGTATTGTTCGGCCAGTGTCTTGTCGAGGACGGGGCGATAGGCGTCGACCCCCGCCCGCAACTCGTCCAGGGTGGAGAAGAGACCGGGCAGGTCTACGCCGGATGCCGCCGGAACCTCGTTGCCGAAATAGGCAAAGGCGCTGGTTCCAATATCGGTGGCGCATGACTCGATCAGCCGCATGACATCCGTGCCGCCGATATTCAGCGCGTCAAGCGGGGTGACGTTGGCGGAGACGGCACCTTCCGAGTCCTCGACGATCACCGTCTCGTAGAACGGCTTTTCACCCAGTAAATACTGGTTCATCGTCGACACGCCGGCGACGACATTCAACTCCATGCGGTCCAGGTCTTTGGCGATCGACATGGACGGCAGTCCGATCAGGACTGCTGCGACGCAGATTTTCAGAAATTTTGACCCCATGACTTTTCCCCCGTGATTGGCAGGCTGCAGATCGATCTTCTTGTTCTTCACAGCTCTTCGTTGGACATCTCGCGGTGGTCAGGCCATCCTGATCTCCTGACTGGTCAGGAAGCCGTGGACGCCATTGCTCCCGAAAACCATGCCGTTGGAACGGAAAGGATCGCCGGAGACGGCGATCAGGATGTCCTCGGGCCGGGTCACCACCGGCACCAGGCGATGCGGATCGTCGGACAAGGCGAAGATGTCGGCAGCCAGTCCCGCTTCATGCAACTGGAGCAGGGTGCGACGGCCCGGCACCATGTTGGAGAATTTGCCGATATAGGACTCGAACCTGGACGCCGGGATCCTGGCCAGCCGGAACAGTCGCTCCCGCAGGTCTTCCGGGTCGCTGCCAGCCTTGGCGAGGGTCTTTGCCACCATCGGGCTGATCGCCACCAGCGGACGACAGGTGCCGGGCGCGAGGCCGGCGGTGAAAACCAGTTCCCAGCCGCTTTGCCGGACGAGGCCGTCTGCGAGATATCGGGCAATGTCTTCTGGATCCCGGCCATAGATCGACCCCACGGTGACGTCGCCCGTGTAACGTGCGATGGTCACCAGGTTGGTCCCCTTCGGATAGCCGAGGCGATGGCCATAGGTCGTCCAGCCGAGTGTCTCCAATTCGCCTTCCTGTTCGGCAAGGACGATGCGCGCACTCCGCCCGAAGGTGCTCTTATCCGCGCCGCCTGGGCGCAAGCCGGCAACATTGCGCATGAACAGCCGCAGGAACCGGCCGACCGTGGAGTTCGCCTGCGCGCCGTCTCGCATCGCGCCATTGCCGGTGTTGAAACCAAGTTGCGTGATCACCGGACCGTTCAGCACGATCAGCGGGTCGCCGCCGGTGGTATCGCCGCTGTGTTCTATCCCGTAGGCCGGGTTGACCATGACTTCCGCGATCGCGATCAGGACCGGCATGTAGCGCGGTTCGCAACCGGCCATGACGCCGTTGACGGCCACGTTCCATGCCGTGACGCTTGCACCAGAGGGCTGCAGGCCCCCGATCAGACGATCCGGCGCATCCGGGGTATGGCGCAGGAATGCTTCCACGGCCGCGATGGTCGGTGGCACGATCGGCAATCCGTCGGACCAGCCTTCGTCGAGGTAGCGCCGGTTGATCTCGGCGAAATCCCCGGTCGCCACGATCTTGCGTGCGGTGTAGGACGACGCACCCTGTGCACTTGTGTCGACCGGTGCCTCGGTCAGGCACCGCACCACCGCATCGCGGGTGTGAGACAGGATCATCTCCCGCAACTCGGCATCGCTCTGACTTTCGACGTAGCCGGGCATCTCCACGACGGGAAGCCAGGCACATCCCAGCCCCGGCGATACGGCGCGGGCCTGACCGGCGAATCCCTCGCAGACCAGAGACGCCGTCGGCACGCCGGCCTTCTCGGCGATCGCGCTTGCGCGGATCACGGCCGGAGTGCAGGCGCCACAGCAACCGACGCCGGAAATGACCACATCGACCTTGTGCTCTGCCAGTTTCGCCGGAAGCTCGCTCAGAACCCGATGATCGTCGGCGCCCAGCGTATTGCCAAACAGGCCATAGTTCAGAAATTCGGCATCGGGATAGGCCTCGCCAAGTGCTTCTTCCAGGATTGCGAATATCTCGTCGCCCCGGAACAGGTAATCCCAGACGAAGGCGATTCGCAGCCCGTTCAATTCTGCCGGTCGGCTGGCGGGAGAGAACACCTCGACTGCAGGCTGGCCAGCGGGCCAGACTGTTTCAAACTGTTGGGTGCCGGTCATGCGTGGCTCCTGAATTGATGCTCACATGACTCTGCGCCGAGGGCCCCACCCGTTTATTGAATGATCTTGGAAAAAAATAGCGCTCCCAACGCTTTGACCTGCCCCTCGGCGCGGTTTCCGCTCAATGACGGTTCGTCTGGCGCTGCACATCCGGGTCCAGGCGTGTCGATGGCAGGCGGTGCACGCCGTCGGTGCCCAGCATCCAGACGTCGAACCCGCCCCGGAACAACGGCCGGATCGCCGGATCCAGCACGTTCAGCCCGCCGGTATAGGCACCGAAGGCCGGCAGGATCAGGCGCGCGCGCCCCTTGCCGTCACGCGCAAGGCCCACCGACCCCGGGCCGTCTCCGCCCGATACCACATCGGCAGTCCCCGCGGCGAAACATCGCCTCGACAGGCGCCGCCCGCGCACCCGGATGATGGCCTTGGGATGGAAATGGCCACTGATCTCCAGCCGCTCGCCCGGCTCCGCGGCGCCCGATGCCTCGTGGCGCAGGGCCACGCCCTGTTCGATCACCGACCGGGCAACCCCACCGCCAAGCACCCCTGCGGCACTCTCATCATGGTTGCCGGTGATCCACAGCCAGTCGTGGGCGGCGATCAATGCCTGCAACCGCCGCCGGTCGTCGGCCGGCAGACGCAGCGGCCCGCCGCGATCGTGGAAACTGTCGCCCAGGCAGATGATCCGCCGCGGCCGGTGGCGTGCCACGGCCGCTTCCAGGTTGATCAGCGTCTGGCGGCTGTCAAAGGGGGGCAGCAGCACGCCCCGTCCGGCAAAGGCCGATCCCTTTTCCAGATGCAGATCGGCGACCAGCAGCGCCGCCGCCGCCGGCCAGACCAGCGCGCCGGAGTGATCCGCCAGAAAATCATGACCGCCAAGCCGGACTGTGGCGCTGGCATGGGGGGCGATGGGGGGCATCATACCGGTCACGATGTCAGGTCCGTCGCCTCGTGGATCAGGGCGGCCGCTTCGCCCAGCAGGTCGTCATCGGCGCGGCCGGGCACGCTTTCGCGGCCCACCTCCAGCAACAGCGGCACGGCCAGCGGCGATACCCTTGGCAGGGACCGGTGCTGGATGCGCCCCTGAATGTCGGACAGCATGTCGTTCAGCCGCGCCAGATCGGTCAAGCCACCGGCGGCGTCGGCCCATGTCGCCTTCAGCAGCACGTGGTCGGGCTGGTGGCGGCGCAGCACGTCATAGATCAGATCGGCACTGAATGTCACCTGCCGTCCGGTTTTCTCCTGGCCCGGATAGCGCTGTTCTATCAGCCCGGCGATGACTGCGACCGTGCGGAAGGTCCGGCGCAGCATGCTGCTTTCGGCCATCCACGCCTCCAGATCCTCGCCCATCATGTCCTGGCCGAACAGCTCGTCGATACGCGTCGCTTCGTCCAGGCTCCAGACCGCGATCGCATAGTCATTGGCAACGAAGCCCATCGGCCGCTGGCCGAAGCGCTCCATCCGCCGTGTCAGCAGCATGCCCAGGGTCTGGTGAGCGTTGCGGCCGGCAAAACCATAGGCGATCAGAAACCAGCGTTCACCACGGGGAAAGGTCTCGACCAGCAGGCCGTCGGGGCCGGGCATCACCGAGCGGAGATCCTGCATCGCCAGCCAGTCCGCGACCGCCACCGGCAGCAGGGCGCGGTGTGCCGGATCGGCAAGCATCGCCCGCACCCGCCGGGCCAGGGACGCCGAGATCGGGAACCGGCCGCCGCCATAGGACGGCACCTTCGGGTCGCCGCCTCGGCCGCGACTGACGATCACGTCGGTCTCGCGCAGCGCCTCATAGACCAGCAGTTCGCCGGCGAAGATGAAGCTGTCTCCCGGCGCCAGCCCCTGGACGAACCATTCCTCGATCCGCCCCAGAACCCGGCCGCCATAGCCCTTGCCGCCCGCCTTGGTCAGCCGGACATTCAGCATCGGCAGTTCCACGATCGTGCCGACATTCATCCGGTACTGCCGCGCCGCGACCGGACCCGACACCCGCCACAGCCCGGCCTCGTCCTGTTCGATCCGCCGGAACCGCTCATAGGCCCTGAGGGCATAGCCGCCGGTCGCGACGAAATCGAGCACGGCATCGAAATCGGCGCGGGCAAGACCCGCATAGGGTGCCGCGCCGCGCACCTCGTCATACAGGTCTGCGGCATCGAACGGCGCCGTGCAGGCGCGGCCCAGAATATGCTGGGCCAGAACATCGAGCGCGCCGCTGCGCGGCGGCTCTCCATCCAGCTCGCCATCGGCCACCGCTTCAAGGGCCGCAAGACATTCCAGCACCTCGAACCGGTTGGCCGGCACCAGGATCGCTTTCGACGTCAGATCCAGCCGGTGATTGGCCCGGCCGATACGCTGCACCAGCCGCGACACGCCCTTGGGCGCGCCGATCTGCATCACCAGATCCACCGCCGCCCAGTCGATGCCCAGATCCAGCGACGAGGTCGCGACCACAGCGCGCAGCCGGCCGGCGGCCATCGCCGCCTCCACCTTGCGGCGCTGCTCCGCCGCCAGGCTGCCATGATGCAGGGCGATGGCCAGCCCGTCATCGTTCAGCCGCCACAATTCCTGGAACACAAGCTCCGCCTGCGCGCGGGTGTTCACGAACACCAGCGTCGTGCCATGGCCGCGGATCGCCTCATACACACCGGCCATGGCATGGCGGGCCAGATGCCCCGCCCAGGGCACGCGCTCATCTTCAGGGATGAGCATCGTCACGTCGGCGCGGGCGGCCTCCTGTCCGCGCACCACCACCGCCCGCCCGTCCACCCAGCGGCGCACGGCCTCTTCATCCGCCACCGTCGCCGACAGACCCACCACGCGAAGCCCCGGCGACAGCGCTTTCAGTCGCGCCAGACCCAGGGCCAGCAGATCGCCGCGCTTGGTGCCCGAAATCGCATGGACCTCGTCGACGATCACCGTCGCCAACCGCCCGAAGATCCGGGGCGCGTCGGCATAGGACAGCATCAGCGCCAGCGATTCCGGCGTGGTCAACAGCAGTTCCGGTGGCGCCTTGCGCTGTCGTTCGCGCGTGCGCTGATCGGTGTCGCCGGTGCGGATACCCACGCTCAGCGCCAGCCCCATCCCGGCGATCGGTTGCTCCAGATTGCGGGCGATGTCGGCGGCCAGCGCCTTCAACGGCGAGATATACAGCGTGTCAAGCCGGCCGCCGCCCTCGCCTGATGCCGCACGGACCAGCGCCGGAAGAAAGCCCGCAAGCGTCTTGCCGGCCCCGGTGGGCGCGATCAGCAGCACTGGCAGCCCGGCTTCGGCCGCGGCCAGCATGCGCAGCTGATGCGGATGCGGCAGCCAGCCGCGCGCGGCGAACCACGCCCCCACCCGATCGGGCAGGGGCGCCGGCGTCGGCAGGTCGGCATCCGGTTGCAGGGGCACCGGCAGACGGGGTTCGCGGATGGTCATGGCCGGATAGTATGGCGCGACCGGGACGGAAGGCGAGCCCCTGGGCTGGATCGGCGGTCAGATGATCCCAGATTCCCGGACGGAGCCGGATATCCTGACGTCTGTCCCGTCGCCTGTGTCGTCATCGCCGAAAGCCCCCGCCCATGGCCCTTCCCCCGCCATCACCCGACATGCCGGCGCCCGGCCTGTCGTCATCATCGGCCGGGGCCGGCATCGACTGGCTGGTGCCGCTGCCGCACGGGCTGTACTGCCCGCCGGGGGATGTCTGGATCGATCCGGTCAGGGCAAAGCCGCGAGCGATCATCACCCATGGCCATACCGATCATGCCCGCCCCGGCCATGGCGCGGTGCTGGCAACGCCCGAGACCCTGGCAATCATGCGCAGCCGCTTCGGCGCCGAGGCGGTGCACGGACAACCCCTGCCCTATGGTCAGCGGCTGCGGGTGGGGGATGTGACCGTATTTCTGGCGCCGGCCGGCCATGTGCTGGGATCGGCGCAGGTCGCAATCGAGTATCGCGGCCGCCGCGCGGTGATCTCCGGCGATTACAAGCGTCGCGCCGATCCGACCTGTGCTGCCTTCGAGCCGGTGCCGGCCGAGTTGTTCGTGACCGAGGCGACCTTCGCCCTGCCGGTGTTCCGTCATCCGCCTGCAACCCGCGAGATTGCCCGCCTGCTGCATGGTTTGAGCGTGTTTCCCGACCGCGCCCATCTGGTCGGGGTCTATGCGCTGGGCAAATGCCAGCGGGTGATCCGGATGATCCGCGACGCCGGCTATGACCGGCCGATCCATATCCATGATGCGCTGGCCGACATCTCGGCCTTGTATGAGGCTCATGGCGTGGCGCTTGGCACGCTGCTGCCGGCATCAGCGGCCACAGCCGGCGATCTGAAAGGCGCGCTGGTTCTGGCGCCGCCCGGCGCTAGACCCGAGCGCTGGGCGCGGCACCTGCCCGACCCGCTGGTGGCGATGGCCTCGGGCTGGATGGGCGTGCGGGCGCGGGCCCGTCAGCGCGACGTCGAACTGCCGCTGGTGATTTCCGACCATGCCGACTGGGACGAATTGCTGATGACGCTGGGCGAACTCAGGCCCGAGGAAGTCTGGATCACCCATGGCCGCGAGGATGCGCTGGCCCATGCCGCGCGGACCATGGGCATTTTCGCGCGGCCGCTGCGTCTGGTCGGCTATGGCGACGAGGATGGCGACGCGTTTGGCGGCGATGGCCCGATCGCCGGACCGGCCGGAGCCTGACCCCGGATGCGCCACTTTGCCGAGCTGCTCGACCGGCTGGCCTTCACCCGGTCGCGCAACACCAGGATCCGCCTGATCGGCGACTATTTCGACCGCACGGCCGATCCCGATCGTGGCTGGGGCCTCGCAGCCCTGGCCGGCGCGCTGACACTGAAGCCCGCGCGACCATCTGCGATCCGCATATTGATCGGTGCCCGCACCGATCCGGTGCTGTTCGCGCTGTCTTATGACTATGTCGGCGACCTGGCCGAGACCGCGGCCCTGATGTGGCCAGAGCCCCCAATGTGGCCAGAGTCGCCAATGTGGCCAGAACCGCTGCGCGCCATGCCCGATGTCGAGGGATTGCGCAACGATCCCGGCGTGACATTGACCGAGGTCGTCGACACGCTGATGGCCGCCGGCAGCGCCGCCCGCGCCATGGACGATATCGCCGGCTGGATGGACGGCCTGGACACCGGCGGGCGCCGGGTGCTGCTGAAGTTGGCGACCGGCGGCCTGCGCACCGGCGTCTCGACCGGGCTTGCCAAAGCCGCCTTCGCCGATTGGGCCGGGCTGGACCCGGCCGAGGTCGACGAGATCTGGCATGCCGTGGCCCCACCCTATGCGGCCCTGTTCGCCTGGGCCACCGGCGCCGCGCCCCGGCCCGACCCGGCCGGCCTGCCGCATTTCCGACCGGTCATGCTGGCGACCTCGCTTGACGAAGACGATCTGGCGCGGCTGAACCCGGCGGATTTCGTGGCCGAATGGAAATGGGACGGCATCCGCGCCCAGATGGTGGCCGAGGGCGGCGCCGTCCGGCTCTATGCCCGTTCAGGCGACGATATCAGCGCCGGCTTTCCCGATCTGGTCGCCGCATGGCCATTCGGCGATGCCGTGGTCGATGGCGAGTTGCTCGTCATGGCCGCGGATGGCCTGCCCCGCCCCTTCGCCGACCTTCAGACGCGGATCAACCGGCGCACCGTCGGTGCGACGCTGCTGAAGGGGCTGCCGGCGCATCTGCGGCTCTATGATCTGCTGTCGGTGGCGGGCGAGGATCTGCGGCCGCTGGGCTTCGCGGCCCGGCGCGCACGGCTGGCGGCACTGGTCGCTGAACATCCGGCGGCACGGTTCGACCTGTCGCCCCTGATCGCCTTCGACGACTGGCCGGCCCTGGCGGCACTGCGCCGAGATCCGCCATCCGCCACCATCGAAGGCGTGATGCTGAAGCGTCGCGACGCGCCCTATTCAGCCGGCCGGCCGGCAGGGCCGTGGTTCAAATGGAAGCGCGCGCCACTGACCCTGGATGTCGTGCTGATGTATGCCCAGCGCGGCCAAGGCCGGCAATCATCGGTCTATAGCGACTATACCTTCGGCGTCTGGCAGGGGCCGGTGCTGGTGCCGGTCGGCAAGGCCGGTTCCGGTGTCACCGATCCGGACCTGATCGCGCTGGACCGGTGGGTGCGACACAACACCACCGATCGCTTCGGCCCGGTGCGCGCGGTCGCCCCCGGTCTGGTGCTGGAAGTGGCCTTCGACAGCGTGCAGCCCAGCCCCCGGCACAAGGCCGGGCTGGCCCTGCGCTTCCCGCGCATCGCCCGCATCCGCTGGGACAAGCCGGCATCAGAGGCCGACCGGCTGGAAGATGCCGCGCGTCTGATGGCCGTGACCGGCGCCGCCGGCGACTGATCCGCGCCATCGCTGCCGGCCATCGACGGCCGGCACCGATCCGATCGGGCCAGCCTTGCGTATCACCCTCAGATCACCCGGCCGATCCGGGCATGATCGCCGGGGTCAGAACCCCGGGCGCACGCCATGACTGCGTTGGGGGAGACGGGTGTTGAGCGATGGCGTCAGCACAATCGGCCGGCATGCGCATAAGACGGCCCAGCCACGGCTCAGCCTGCCGGTACTGGCCGCCTTCGGGTTGCCGGGGCTGCCGCTCGCGGCGCTGACCCTGCCGCTCTACATCTATCTGCCGACCTATTATGCCGACACGGCAGGGCTGGGCCTTGGCACCGTGGGCGTGGTGCTGCTGGCGGCACGCGCCTGGGACATGATCACCGATCCGATGGTCGGCATCGCCGCCGACCGCATCCGGATCTGGCCTGGCCAGCGCCGCGGCTGGATGCTGGCCGGGCTGCCGCTGACCATGGCCGGCATCTGGATGTTGCTGGTCCCACCCGCCGGTGCCGGTGCCGGGCACCTGCTGATCTGGTCGCTGGTGCTGCATCTGGGCGGCACGATGATGGTTCTGTCGCAACAGGCCTGGGGCGCCGAGTTGTCGACCGATTACGACGAACGCTCGCGCATCGCCACGATACGCGAAATTTTCGTCATCCTGGGCACGCTGGGCGCCATCGCCCTGCCCGCCCTGGCCGGCGGCACGGGTGGCGCCGCCGTAACCGGTACCGGGCTGATGCTGCTGGCATTGGTCATCGTGGTGCTGCTGCCGCTGACCAGTACCATCGCCGCCGTGGTGGTCCCCGAACCGGCACAGCACCAGGGCCCCCGGCCGGCCCGTGGGTCCGCTCCGTCATTGCGGCGGCGCGGGACGGGGCGGATCGATCAGATGGCCGCGGCTCTGCGGCCGCTCCGCCGCAACCGTCCCTTCCGGTTTCTGGTCGGCGCCTATGTGCTGAACGGCATTGCCAATGGTCTGCCGGCCACCTTGTTCCTGCTCTATGTCGGCCATGTGCTGGGACGCCCCGAGATGGCCGGGCCATTGCTGTTCGTCTATTTCGCCGCCGGCATTCTGGGCGCGCCCGGCTGGCTGTGGCTGAGCACCCGGATCGGCAAGCACCGGGCCTGGAGCCTGGCGATGCTGCTGGCCGCAACCGGCTTTCTGCCCGCGGCCCTGCTGGGAACCGGCGATCTGCCGGTGTTCCTGGCGATCTGCATCATCACCGGGCTGACGCTCGGCGCCGATCTGGCCCTGCCCAATGCCATGCAGGCCGATGTCATCGATCTTGACCGGCTGGACAGCGGCCGGGAACGGGCCGGGCTGTTCTTCGCCCTATGGGGTTTCGCCACCAAGGCATCGCTTGCCCTGGGCGTGGGGCTGGCCTTCCCGCTGCTTGAGGCCGCGGGCTTCAACCCCGCGATCACCACGGCACCTGCTGCGACCGGCGCGACGGTTCCAGGCCTTTGGGCGCTGGCGCTGATCTATGGCGCGCTGCCGGTGCCGTTCAAGATCCTGGCCGTCATCCTGGTGCGGCGCTTCCCGCTGGACCGCGCCACCCAGACCGGCATCACCGGCCGCATCGCGCGGACCGGAGCCGATGCGGGCACGGCACCGCCACACCCTCCGCAGGAACGACATCATGCGCAGCCTCCTCCGTCACGCCAGAGGCATCCTCCTCGCGGTCGCGGCCCTCTTCGCCCTCTCTGGATGCAGTCAGATGAACGTCAAGGACTTCGCCGGCGCCACGCCGCACTTCCGGCTGGAAACATATTTCGCCGGCCATACCCGTGCCTGGGGCATGTTCGAGGATCGCTTCGGCACTCTGCGCCGCCAGTTCGTTGTCGATATCGACGGCACCTGGAACGGCACCGAGCTGATCCTGGACGAGCGCTTCCGCTATACCGACGGCGAAACCGACCGCCGCGTCTGGACCATCCGGCCCGACGGCCCGAACGGCTATGTCGGCCGGGCCGGCGACGTTCTGGGAGAGGCGCGTGGTGCCGCCTATGGCAATGCCCTGAACTGGACCTATCGCATGAACCTGGCGATCGGCGGCCGCGAGGTCGAGGTGCGGTTCGACGACTGGATGTTCCTGTCGGAAGACGGCGTGCTGCTGAACCGGGCGACGGTTACCAAATTCGGCATCGAACTGGGCACGGCAACGATCTTCTTCCAGAAAGATCCAGTGCCGGCCGATGGCACTGCAAGCCCGCCATCCGCTGAAACCGCACGCCAGTCGCCGGCCACACCGCCGGTGACGGCCAGCCGATGACACGACAGTCGCCCCGCGGCGACGCCGAGTTTTCATTTGCAACCCCGGCCGCTGCCCCCTAAACCCCGATGACCGGCCGCAAACGCTGCCGGTCACGTCCGGAGACGGCGGGAGACGACGCATGATCCATCTGTACAGCACCGAGCCCGGGGCGCTGCGCCGCGCGCCCGAGGGCAGCCCGATCGATGAGCGCGTGGTCTGGGTCGACATGGTCGACCCCTCGATCGACGAGATCAGACGTGTCGATCTGGCGCTGGGCGTCGAGATGCCGACCCGCGAGGAAATGCGCGAGATCGAGGCGTCGAGCCGGCTGTACGAGGAAGACGGCGCGCTGTACATGACGGCGACCGTGCTGAGTGCGGTGGAGACCGGCAGCCCGGTCGCCAACGCGGTCACCTTCGTGCTGACCCATGGCCGGCTGGTGACCCTGCGCCACACCGATCCGCTGCCCTTCCGGTCGTTCGCGGCCCATATCGACCGCCATCCCAGCGCGGTGACCAGCGCCGAGGGCGCGTTGTTCGGCTTGCTGGAAGCCATCGTCGACCGCCTGGCCGATGTGCTGGAGGTGGTGGGCGCCGAAATCGATCAGGTGTCGCAGACGGTGTTCGCCGCCGGCAACCGCACCCGTGGCATCACCCCGGGCGGCGCGCGGTCGCACAAGCCGCGCGGGCCCGCGCCGGATTATGAGGCGATGATCGCCTCGATCGGCCGGATGGGGGATCTGACCTCGAAAATTCGGGAAAGCCTGGTATCGATCGGCCGGCTGGCGGGATTTGCCGGCCGCAATCTGCGCGGCCGGGCCAGCAAGACCGGGCTTGCCGCGATCAAGACCATCACCCGCGATGTGGTCTCGCTGTCGGACCATGCGAGCTATCTGGCCAACAAACTGTCCTTCATGCTGGATGCCACTCTGGGCCTGATCCAGATCGAACAGAACGGCATCATCAAGATCTTCTCGGTCGTGGCGGTGGTGTTCCTGCCGCCAACCCTGATCGCCAGCATCTACGGCATGAATTTCGAGGTGATGCCCGAGCTGTCATGGACCATCGGCTATCCGCTGGCGCTGATGCTGATGGTCGGGTCGGCGATCATGCCCTATTGGCTGTTCAAACGGCGCGGCTGGCTGTGATCCGACGCCGCGTCACATGCCGGCCGCCGCCAGCCATGCGGCCGACGGCGTGGTGTCGCGAGCAAGGCGATAGGTGACCGCGCGGCCCCGGCCGTCGAAGGCAACGCCCAGCCAGCGCGGCTCAAGGCGCCGGTACCAAAGGGTCATGGTCAGATCGCCGCTGACCGCGAAGGCATGGGCATCGATGGCACCGCCATCGGGCGCCGGCCGCTCCACGGCCCCCAGCGGCGCGATCTGCGGCGTGATCAGCCGGCCGCGCTGGGTGTCGAGCCACAGGCGGCGCCGCGTGGTTTCAGGATGCCAGTAACTGGTGGGCAGAATCCCGGCCGGCGCCTCGACCCGGCCGGCACTGCCATCGGCGATGAACCTGTCGCCATCCGCCCGACCGTCAACCGTGAAGCGGGTGCCGTCGTCGTCGGTGGTGGTCGCGATCGCGATCAGCCGGCCGTCACGCCAGCGTTCCCGATTGCGATGAGTATAACGAAACACGGTGATCGGCCCGAGGGACACCGCCAGATCGATCGCTATATCCACCGTCAATACCCCGTCGGGGCCGCTTGTGAAGCGCAGGACATGCTGCCCCATCGGCGCCGCGCCGCGAAAGACGTCGAAGGCCAGTTCGCCGTCCACCGGTGCGGCCCCGGCCAACGCAGCGGCCGCCAGCACGCCGGCCGGCTTCACCAGACCACCAGCCGCCAGCATCGCGCCACCGCCCATTGTCAGCACCTGCCGCCGGCTGTGGCCCGCCGCGCATGATGTGATCGGCAGATCGGGTCTCCGGCACGTGTACGGCATGGTCCGCCTCCTCATGGCCTGGGGGCATCCCGGCTGGCAAGCCGGCATCATCGACCCATATACCCATGCGCGACAGCCATCGGATCACCCGGTGGTGTCGATCAGGGAGTATTGACGTGCCGCCAGTCCCCCCCGCCCCCGCGCTGTCCCCGGAAACTGCCGCAGATCGCCGGACGGTTGCCGTCCGCGCCGATGACGCCATCGTGGATCTGCTGATCATCGGCGCCGGGCTGGCCGGCATCGCTGCCGCACAGAGCGCCGCCGCGCAGGGGCTGCACGCCATCGTCATCGACAAGGGCCGCGGCATCGGCGGACGGATGGCCAGTCGGCGCGTGGTTCTGGACGATGGTCGCACGATCAGCTTCGACCATGGCGCCCAGTTCATGACCGCACGCTCCCCCGCTTTGATCGCGCGCATGGTCGCGGCTGAAGCGGATGGTGCCGTTCGCCGGCTGGATGCCGACGACACGCAGGATCCCCGCTGGGTGGGGGGGCATCCCCGCTGGGTGGGGGTGGGGGCGATGACCGCCCTTGTCAAAGCCCTGGCCCGCGGGCTGGAGATCAGGCCTGCCGTGCGGGTGGCATGTATCGGCCGCGATGCCGGCATCTGGACCCTGACCGACGATCAGGACGCGGTGATCGGTCGAGGCCGGCGGCTGATCGTCACGACACCGCCGGAACAGGCGCTCGACCTGCTGATCGACACCGTGTTGCCGGAAGGCTGGCGCCGGCGGATCGCCGGCACCCTGGTGGCACCGTGCTGGGCGTTGATGCTGGCCACGGCGCAGCCCCTGCCGCTGCCGG
Organism: Tistrella bauzanensis; assembly: GCF_014636235.1. NCBI lineage: Bacteria > Pseudomonadati > Pseudomonadota > Alphaproteobacteria > Geminicoccales > Geminicoccaceae > Tistrella > Tistrella bauzanensis. Next base: position 8,215 of record NZ_BMDZ01000057.1, on the reverse strand, counting down.
CGCCACGCTGGCGGCCCGACGATGAGGCGATCGCCTGGATCAGCGACCAGCGCGCCCTGCCCGGCCATGACCGCGACATCCCGGCCTATGTCGTGCACGCCAGCCCGCATTGGAGCCGGGTGCATCTGGAACGGGATGCCGGCGGGGTCGCAGGTCTGCTGATCGGCGAGATCGGGCGGCTGACCGGCACCACGATCATGCCATTGTACGCCCAGGCCCATCGCTGGCGCCATGCGCTGGTCGAACTGCCGCTCGGCGCCCCCTGCCTTGCCGATCATGCGGCCGGGCTCGCCATCGCGGGCGACTGGTGCATAGGCGGCCGTGCCGAGGCCGCAGTCGACAGCGGCCGGGCGGCGGTGCTGGCATTGACCGGCTGATCCTGCGGCCAAAGCGGCCATCAGCTTTGTCCATACCGGCCGCCTGTCACCAAGACTTCATTTCTTTTCCAGGGGTTGGATGGATAAGAATGAGGTTCAGGCGCCACCGGACGGTCCGGGCCCGATGCATCTCTCTGCTCCGTGTCGGCCAGCGGCACACCCGGGAATGATGCATGATGGCAGTGGCGCTCCCCCCGTTCATGGCTGCCGCCGATGTCCGTCCTGTTCGCCCCGTCCTCCGATCTGTCCGATCTCGTCACCAGCCTGTATGGCCGGCGCGCCAATGATCTGTATCTGGGGGAGCCGGTGACGGTCTATGACCATGCGCTTCAGTCGGCGACGATCGCCGAGCTGGACGGCGCTCCGTCGAGCCTGATCACCGCGGCATTGCTGCATGATGTCGGGCAACTGATCCGGGGCGCCGCCGAAGATGCCGTCCGCTTCGCCGATGACGAGGATCATGCGCGCGTCGGCGGTGATTTCCTTGCCAGCTATTTTCTGCCCGAGGTTGCAGGTGCGGTGCGCCTGCATGTCCAGGCAAAACGCTTCCTGTCGGCCACCGAGGCCGGATACCCCGCGACCCTCACCCCGGCCGCCCGCATGGCTCTGGTGCTGTGCGGTGGGGCGATGAGCACCGACGAGACCGCGCGTTTCCGTGCCCGGCCCCATGCCGACGCCGCCATCCGCCTGAGACGCTATTGCGACCGGGCCAAGCAGCGCAACCTGACGGTGCCGGGATTCCGCCACTTCGCGCACCATGTCGATGCCTCGGCCCGCCGCGACTGATCGTCTTCTCGCGACCGATCGTCAGTAGTCATAACTCCAGGTGATACCGGCCGAGGCGCCCCCCTCGCCGCCGACTTCCGTGTCGACGCTGATATTCGGCATCACCTCCAGTTCCACCGTCGCCTTGCTCGACCCGGCGCCCTGCTCGACCCCCACGAACAAGTCGTCGCTCAGATATTTGCCGGCCCTAACCGACGGGGCGTCGCCACTGTCGGCGGCGCCGATATCCAGGACATCCAGCCCGAACAGGTCGCGGGCAAAGCCCGTCGGATCGAAGCCGCCACCACCGCCGCCGGTCAGGGTCGCCAATCCCTGTCCGACACGGATCGCGTCCAGCGCCGACAGCTTGGCACCGGGCTTGCCGAAGAAGGCGCGGGCCAGCACCTCGTCCTGCGGCAGCACCGGGTTCGAGGTCAAGGTCAGCTCCGGTTCCGATGCGCGCCCGGTGACCTGAACGATGGCGGTCACGTCCGAGCCGGCCAGCGTCGCCTCGATATCCAGCCGCGGGTCGGGATCGGCCAGGCCATCGAAGGTGATGACGCCTTTCGAGAAGGTCAGTGTGCGGCCGATGACATCGGCCTCGCCGCGCACCACCGACAAGGTGCCCCTGATGATCGGCGTATTGCTGGTGCCGGTGATGTTCAGCGTGCCTTCCCATTCGGTATCAAGGCCGCGGCCACGCACGAAGATCCGCCCCGGCGCCCGCACCTCGACCGCAAGATTGAGGCCGCCGGCGCGGGCTTCCTGTTCGGCGGTCGTGCCAGGATCGGCGACGATGCGACCGTCACGCTTCTCGACCACCTCGATCGTGCGCACAGATGGCGGCATGCTTTCCGGCAGCCGGATTTCGGCCTGACGCACGGTCAGCGTACCGTCCAGCCGGACATCGGCCAGACCGCCGGTCATGGTCAGCGCCCCGTCGAGCGTGGCGTCGGCCTCGTCGCGCCGCACCAGCCGGGCCTGATTGACTGCCACCTTGATGTCCATCTGCGGGTCGGCCAGATCGGTCAGGTTAAGGGTGCCATCGACACCGACCGTGCCGCTGCCGCCATCGCGGCCATCGATCCTGATCGACAGGCAGCACCGGCCCGCCACGCCGATATCGCCGCGGATGTCGGTGAGCAGCGTGCCCATGTCGAGGTTTTCGTAAGCGGCGTCACGCAGTTGAATGCCGCCCGACACATCCGGCGCCGACATCGTGCCGTTGACCGACATATCGGCATCGATCCGCCCCGCCAGACGGTGGCCGTCCACGCCCACGGCCAAGGCAAGTTTACCCAGATCGCCAGCCCATTGCAGACGGCCTGAAACCGGACCGTCGTCATTGAGCGCAATCGCGGTCGGTGCGTTGCTGCTGAACGGCGCCAGCGGCAGATCGGCTTCGACCGACAGCGGCTGGTCGCCCAGACCGTTGATCTTCAGGGTCAGGTCGGCGCTGCGGTTGCCGAGTGTCAGACCGGCATCGCCCGAGATGACCGGCGTCTGCATGCCCTCCACCTCGGCATCGACCGGAAGATCGGCAATGTTGAGCGCGATCCGGCCTTCGCGGCCACGCGGCCCCATGGCGACGTCGATGCTGCCCGACAGCTTGCCGCCCTGGCCGATCGGCGCCTGGAACCGGCGCAGCGGGTCGAGCGGCAGGTCGTTCAGGCGGCCTTCGGCGGTCACCCGGTCGGCGGCCATGACCGCCTGCAGGGAGACCCGTCCGTCTTTGCCGATCCTGAGATCGGGCAGATCGAGCCGGGTTGCCTCGGCCAGTTGAACGGTTGCCGGCGCGCCAAGCCCCAGGCTGGTGCCCAGCACCTGACCATCCAGGTCGTCCAGGGTCACCACCATGGCCCCCTGGCGGTCGGTGGCGATATTGCCGCCGGCAGCCAGGCGCAGCCGGCCGCGGAAATTGCCGGTCGCCTCGACGTCGAATGCCGTCGCCATGCGCCCCCCCGCCCCGCTCTGCGGGATCGCGGTCAGAGTGACCGTCTCAAGCGTCACCGGCCCCGCCGTCACCTGCGTGGCGGCGATACGGGCACGTCCGGCCGGCGCGCCGCCATCCAGCACCATATCCGCATTCAGGGTCAGCTGGCCGACCGCCGCGACCGTGTCGGCCCCCTGGCCGACGGCGATATCGTCGGCGGTGCCATCGGCCAGCACCCGCTGACGACCGCGATTATCCGCATCGAAGCGCAGATCGAGATCGAGGCTGCCACCAAGATCAAGACCGGCCAGCCGGCCCAGCGGCGCCAGACTTGGCGCCGTGACGTCCAGCCGGCCGCGTGCCAGGGCCGTTGCCAGCGTCACTGCCGCTTCGCCCCGTACCGTGGTGCCCGCGAAATCGAGCGACAGGTCGCTGACATCGATCCGCTTGCCGCCATCGGCAGCCGTGGCATTGGCGCGCAAGGCAAGCGGGCCCTCGGCGGTGTCGCCGGTCACCGCCAACTGGCCGGTGGGCGCGGTCAGCAGATTACGACCGTCCAGGTCGACCACCAGTCGCGGCACCGCGATGCTGCCAAGCTGACCGTCGGTGAGCGTGGCGGCAATCCGCGCCGCCGGATCGTCCATCGAGCCCGACAGATCGACGTCGGCTTCGAGCCGGCCGGCCACCGGCGCACCGGTGGCCTCGGCGATCGGTGCCAGACGAGCCACGGCCAGCGACAGGCTGGTGCCGTCCAGCGCGCCCTGCGGCCCCAGCGCCGCCCGCCCACCCAGCTTGAGCGTGTCGGTGGCAAGCGACAGATTTTCGGCCGTGACGCCGCCATCGGCACCCACCGCCACCCGGGTCGCCAGATCGATCCGGCCACCCAGCGCCGCGTCCGCGGCCGGGATGCCGAGACGCATCGAGCGGCCTTCGGCGCTGATATCGGCGGTCATGCCTGTCGTCGGGCTGCCCGAGACCTTGGCCTCCACCCCCAATGTGCCGGCGAGGTCCGGCAGGCCCGACAGGCTGGCCAGCCGGCTCAGCGTCTCGGCCGACAGGCCGAACTGGCCGTCGACCGTGCCTCGGGTCAGATCATAGGAGCCGGTGGCGCTGAGATTGGCCGTGCCCACATCCAGCATCGCCGCATCGATGGTCAGCAGATTGTCGGCACCGTCGAAATCGCCCCGCGCGCTCAATGACAGCACGCCGTCGGCGGCTTCCGGCGGCAGGCCCAGAGCCAGCGGGCGCGGCGCATCCAGGTCCAGATCCACCGCCAGATCCAGATCGGCCGGCGCCGCGTCATCAGGCGCGCGGCCCGAGACGCTGGCGTTCAACCGCATGGCCGACGCGAAGGGACCGCCATCGCCAATCCCCGCCAGACGCGGTGCCGCGGCCGTGGCTGCAAGCCGCGCATCGATCTGCGGCCAGGTGCCTTCGGCCTCCAGCGTCAGCGTCAGCGCGCTCATCGATGCCGGGCGCGCCAGGGTCAGCAGCGGTGCGCCCGGCGCGGCATTGCCGGTCAGATGGGCCTGGACCGCGCCGGTATCGGTTTCGATGCCGGCAGTGCCGTCCAGAATCACGTCGGTAGTTGACAGCGTCAGCCGGTCGACCGCGACGACTCCGTCGGCATTCTGACGGGCTGCCAGGGCGAAATGCCACGGATCCGCCGAAACCAGCACCAATGGCGGCGGCGGCTCTGCACCACCCATGTTGTCATCCGCCGTCTCTGGCGCGCGCGTGGCCTCGTCGGCCGCGACCTGATCCGCGGCCTCCGCGACCGCATCGGCGGCGGCATCCGCCACCACGTCAACCGCGGCGCCGGCAACACTTTCGGCGGGCGGTTCGGTCGCCGCATCCGGCACCAGATCGAGCCCGGCCATCGCGCGGCCCATGCCCGACCAGTCCAGCCGGCCGTCGATCGCGATCGACGGATCGGGCCGCAACGCCAGATCGATGGTGGTGTCGAGGTCGATCAGCTGGCCGGCCGTCGCGGTCAGCCGCCCCGTCCACCCATCCAGCGGCCCCCGGCCTTCCAGGCGCGCGGTCACCGGCGGCTGGCCCGGCAGCCCCGCCATGCTGGCGACCAGCCCGCCGGCGGCTTCCTCGGCAACAGCCTCGATGTCGAGCGTGCCGGTATCGAAGGCGATTTCGACCGCCGCCGAAACCCGCCCGCCCGGCTCGTCCAGTCGATGGACGTCCAGCCGCGCCCAGGACGGATCGCCGCGGCCGATGCGCGCGGCACCGTCGACGCCCAGCAGCGCCGGTGCCGGAAGCCCGGTCAGCCTCGGGTCCAGTTCCAGAAGGTCGATCGACAACTGGCGCAGGTCGATCGACACCGGCGGCAGCATCCCGCCATCGGGCAGGCGCAGATTGCGCGGATCGAAGGGTTCCGACGGCGGCGGTGGCGTGCCGTCATCGGGCGGCGGCGCCACCGCGATGCGCCCGGCATTCAGTGTGCGGATCTCCACCCGCCCCTGGAGCAGCGCCGATGGCCGCCAGTTCAGGGTGACGTCTTCGGCCTCCAGCCACGGATCATCGGGATCGCCGATCCGCAGCCTTGGCAGATGCAGGCGCCCGAACAGGCTGCCCTCGATCGCGGGCAGGTCGACCGGCCCCAGCCCCGCCGCCTCGATGCCGTCACGGGCAAGCCCGGCGATGGTCTCGCGGCCACTGTCGCTGTCGGCCCAGATCAGCCCGCCGGCGACACCGCCGACCAGCACCACGCCGAGCCCGAGCACGCCGATGCCGATGACCCGGCGCACACGCCCCCGGCGCCGCCGGCCACGGCCGGCCGCGGGCTTCCTGTCCCCCGGTGGCTGGTTCTGTGGCATGGGGCTGTCAGGGCCGGATGCGGGATGCGGCTTGCCGGCCTCGGGGCTGGCAGGGGGTGGTGGGGTATGATCGGTCAATGAACTCGCTCCGCCTCAGAACGCCTGTCCGAGACTGATATAGAACTGATAGGGGTCGTCGGCATCGCGGCGATCGAGCGGCACGGCGACGTCGAAGCGGAACGGACCGAGCGGCGTGTAATAGCGCAGGCCAAGACCGGCGCCGGTCCGGACATCGGTCGACAGATCGGGCCATGGTTCTTCGGAAATCTGGCCGGCGTCAAGGAACGGGACCACGGCGATGTCATCGGTGACCGGTACTCTGAGTTCGATACCGGCTTCGGCGACCGAGCGGCCGCCAAGCGGATCGTCGTCGCCATCCAGCGGCCCCAGCATCCGATAGCCATAGCCGCGCACCGACCCGCCGCCGCCGGAATAGAACCGCTTATCGGCCGGCAGCGTGCCACGCGATGCACCGGCGATCGATCCGATCCGCGCCCGCCCGGCCAGCACCCAGCGTGCCAGATCGTCGAGCGGCACATAGACCGAGCCGCTGAGTTCGGTGCGCAGGAAGCTGATCGCGGTATCCTCGATCGCCCCGGTATAGGGCGTCGCTTGTGCCGACAGCCGGTAGCCGCGTCGCGGATCCAGCAGGCTGTCGGATTTGTCGCGTGACAGGGTGACCGGCAGACCCAGCAGATAGCTGGTCCGTTCCCCCTTCTCGTCCTCGATGATCTTGTATTCCGGCGCCAGCGCCACCGAGCCGCGCCAGTCGTCGCCCAGCGACCGTTCCTGACCGAACCGGGTCTCGATACCGGTCTGCTGGAAGGCGTCGGTGTCTTCGTTCAGCAGGCGGATGCTGCCGAAATTGAACCGGTCGAAGCGCGGATGCGGCCGGCGATAGGTGACCTCGATTTCCTGAAGCACCGGCGAGACGTCGAGTTCGGCCCGCAGGCGATCGGCGCGGCCGGTGAGGTTGCGATGCTCCCAGAAGGTGCGCAGCTCCGGTCCGATATCGGTTGAATAGCGCGCGCCGGCACCGATGCTGCGCGGCGGCCCCTCGGCGACGGTCAGGTTGATCGGCAGCGAGCCGTCGCCGGTCGGCTGGTCGGGGCTCTTGATCACCGCCGATGAAAACAGCCCCGTCGCCAGAAGATCGGCACGATAGGTCTCGACCGCACCGGCATCATAGGTATCGCCTTCCGACCACGGCTGCTTGCCCTCGACCACCGATGGCAGCACGTCGTCCAAGCCCTCGACACTGGTCGGGCCGAAGCGGGTGAAGGGGCCGGACTCGATCGACAGGGTCACCGCCATCTCGCGGGTGTCATGATCGACGACCGCCCGCCGGTTGGTCTGACGGGCAAAAGGATAGCCATTCGCTGCCAGCACGGTCAGCAGGCGCCGTTCCCCGCTCACCACCTCGCCCGCCTCGGCGGCGGCCCCCAGCGGCACGCCAAGCGCTTCCGGATCGATCTTGTCGGCGGGAACCTGCGGTGGCTGACCGGCTGCCCAGTCGATATTCCAGTCCGCCAGCCGATAGCGCGGCCCGGGATTGACCGTGATCCGGGCAACCGGCGGCTCGGCGTCGCGATCGATGCGCAGCCGGACATCGGCACTGAAATAGCCCCGCGACCGCAGCGCGCGCTGGAACAGCTCGACATCGCCCTGCCCGCGCCGGCGCAAAGCCGCAAGGCTGGTCGGCGGGCGCTCTTCCAGCCGCCGCAGCTCCGACAACGCGCCCAGCAGTTCATCCAAGGGCGCGTCGGCCAGCGGGTCCGCGCCCGGCTCGCTGCCGGTGGCAGAAGCCGGAGGGGTACGGCCAGCCTCTTCGGCTGCGCGCTTCTCGGCGCGGGCCTCGGCCCGCTTCTGCTCCTCGGCGGCGTCCTCGGGTTCCAGCCCCTCGACAACGATGTCGGTGGTATAGGCAACGCCGCCCACGTCCTGGAACAGCGGTTCGCCTTCATCCGTCTGCCGCACCTCGTCGTCCACCAGCCCAAGGCTTTTGCCGACCCCGTCGATGGTTCCGCAGCCGGCGAGCACCGTCGCGCAAAGCAGGGCAGACACGATCGGGGCCAGAGCAGGTTTGCGGATCGGCACGTTCGGGGGATCTCCGGTCGGGGGGCGGATATGATATCGGCCGGTGCGGATGGCGGCAGGCATCTCTGTCGCAGCATCCTTGACCCATCCACCTTAGCCACGCCCGCGACAATACCGCAAGGCGGGGCCCGCAGGGCTATCGCATTTGCCCAATGATCGACCTTGCGAATTCATCGGACCATCCGGCCCGTTTTCGCTTGCGGCTGATCGGG
>NZ_BMDZ01000056.1 GCF_014636235.1 Tistrella bauzanensis | reverse complement strand
TTGACCCCGTCTGCGAGGCTGCATAGCCTCATCAACCAGCGACGTCCGCCGAGCCCTTTTCAACATCGGGCGGGACATCCCCACCAGCGAGCCCTCGGCCGGAATGACGAAGGCGATGTCGCCCTTGTCCTTGTATTTGGCGCGATAGGCGTTGAAGTCGTAATCGATCATGATCGGGATCTCGCCCGACAGCACCCGCGCATACGAGGTCTGCTTGGGCACGATCGGGTCGTTCTTGGAAAGCTTGGCGAAGAAGTCGATGCCCGGCTGCCAGTTGGTGAAATCGCCGCCCATGGCGCGGTTGATGGCAACCGCGCCGGCATAGCCGACAAAGGCGCTGGTCGGGTCGAGATAGCCGACCATGCCCTTATAGGCCGGGTCGAGCAGGTCTTCCCAACGCTGCGGCACCGGCGCGCCGCCCAGGGCCTCGACATTCACGAACAGGCCGATGGTGCCGGAATGGATGGTGAACCAGCGGCCATCGGGATCCTTCAGACCCTCGGCGATGTCGTCGAAACCGGCCGGGCGGTAGGGTTCCACCAGCCCCTGTTCGGCGGCCTGGATGCCGAAGGACACGCCGTAATAGGCGACATCGGCGACCGGATTGGCGCGCTCGGCGGTCAGCTGCGCCACGGTCTGGCCGGAATTCTTGTTGTCATGGGGCACATCCAGGCCCAGTTCAGCCTTGATCGCCTGAAGCTGGCTGGCCCAGTCGGCCCATTCCGGCGGGCAGTTATAGCAGATGGCATCGGCGGCGGCGGCATCTTGCGCCGGGGTCGCGGCGGCGGCTAGGATCAGCCCGGCCGCGACGGTCATCGATTTCAGAGCGGTTCCGATCATGGGTCAGCTTGTCCTTGTCGACAGGTCCAGGTCGGCGACCGGTGAGGCGGCGGGGGCTTGCTTGGCGGCGTTCCCCGTCGTCTCGACCGGTGCCATGGATGGCGTGGGTCGGGTGAAACAGACCGGACCGGCGGAGCCGGCGGGCCTGAGGGTGAAGGGCAGCAGGTGATGGCCCGGAGCACTGCCGGGCGGGGCACTGCCGGGGGCAGGCCGGTCGCCATCGGCCGTCATCAGCGCGATCAGATGGCGGGCGGCGATGCCCCCCATCGCCCGTGACGGCTGAACCACGGTGGCCAGTGGCGGGTTCAGATGGGCGCCCAGCGCGATGCCGTCGAAGCCGAAGACACTGACATCGCCCGGCACCGACAGGCCCTGCCGGGTCAGCGCGCCGATGGTGGCGATCGCCAGCCAGTCATTGGAACAGAACAGCGCCGTCGGCAGGCCGTCGGGGCCGCTGGCGAAGGCTTTGAGCGCCGCATCCGGGTCGGGCGCCTCGAAATCCACCTCATGCACACAAGGCCGGGGAAGCCCCGAGGCGCGGGCGCCGTCGAGGAAGCCGGCCAGGCGCGCGGCTGCCCGGTCCGATCCGCCCAGCGCACCGGTGATCATCCCCAGCCGCCGATGGCCCAGCGCCACCATATGCAGCGCCACCGCCCGGCCGGCGGCGACATTGTCGACCGTCACCGTCGGCACGGCGCGGGTCGGGGCCGGCTGGTTGTAGATCAGCACATGGGGCAGCCCGGCCTGATCCAGGCTGTCCAGGGCCGGGCTGGTTGCGGGGGCGGCCACCGTCAGGATCATGCCATCGACCCGATAGGCCAGCAGCGCCTCGACCGCGCGCTGTTCCTCGGCGGCATCGTAATTCGACACGCCGAACAGCAGGGTGAAGCCGGCGGCGCGGGCCTCGGCCTCGATACCGGCGACGGCATCGGCGAAGACCGGATTTCCCAGTGACGGGATCATCACCCCGATCAGCCGGCTGCGCCGCGATTTCAGGCTGCGACCCATGCCGTTGGGCCGGAAGCCCAGCTCGGCGACGGCGGCCTGCACCCGTGCCGCCGCATCAGGCCCCACCCGGCCGGTGCCGTTCAGCAGCCGCGACACGGTCGCGACCGACACGCCGGCGCGGTTGGCGACATCACGAATGGTGGCGGGCATCGGGGTGACTCCGTCTGCGGCGGGGGACGCGGCGGCCCGGGCAGTGTGTGGTCCGGGTGACCCGTGGTGGGCGGGTGGGGCACAGAATGCGGCGGAAATGGCCGTGGGTAAACGTTTACATGATGACGTTTCAAAGACGTCGGCATGATGCAGATCTTGCTGCGGCGCAGCGTGTGCAGGATGGAGGCGCAGCAAAAGGAATGCCCCCGCATGCCATGCGGGGGCATTCCGTCACGATGTCGAAACGCTGCTCAGACAGCCGGTCAGCCGCCGATCACACCGCCATCGGCCTTGGTGATCGCCACGACCGAGGGGCGCGGCGGCACACCGTCCTTGAAATCGGGCCAGCGGGTCGAGGGGGTGTCGAAGCTCGACCCCTTGTCCTCGCCCGGATGCTGCACCGCCACGAACAGGGTGGTGTTGTCGGGGGTGAAGCAGGGGCCGCACATCTCGGCGCCGGTCGGCACGCGATAGAAATGCCGCGGCACCGCGCGGCCGGCGCCGGTGGTATCGGTGGCATAGACGCCGTCGGCGATCTGGCGCTTGCCGGCGGCCGAGCCCTGGTCGGTGGTGATCCACAACCGGCCCTTGTTGTCGAAGGCGCAGTTGTCGGGGCAATAGAGCTGGCCGGCCTCAGTGGTGCCGGCGCCATAGACCGCGCCGTCTTCGGGCTTGCCGGCCATCAGGAACATGTCCCAGGTGAAGCGGCTGGCGGTGTGGTCGCCATCGGGGGCGGTCAGCTCGATCACCTGACCGGTCTCATTCTTGGCGCGCGGATTGGCGGCGTCGAGCTGGTCGGCGGTGCGCTTGTTGTTATTGGTCAGCATGACATAGACCTTGCCCGTCACCGGGTTCGGCTCGACGTCTTCGGGCCGGTCCATGCGGGTGGCGCCCAGCAGGTCGGCGGCGCGGCGGGTTTCGATCAGCACGTCGGCGGCAGAATTGAAGCCGTTGGCCGGCGTCAGCGGGCCCTGGCCCCAATCGAGCGGCAGCCATTCCAGCGCACCGTCGTCGGAGAATTTCGCGACCGACAGCCGGCCGTCATCCAGGATGTCGCGGGCGGTGGCGGGGTTGGCGCGGTCGAGTTTCGCCGAGGCGATGAAGCGGTAGAGATACTCGAACCGCTCGTCATCGCCCATATAGACCACGACCGTGCCGTCATCGCCGACATGGACATTGGCGGCTTCGTGCTTCATGCGGCCCAGGGCGGTGCGCTTCTTCGGCATCGAGGCCGGGTCATAGGGGTCGATCTCGACGATCCAGCCGAAGCGGTTCGGCTCGGTGGGGTTGGCGTCGATATTGAAGCGGGCATCGAAACGGTGCCACTGATACCAGGGCTCGTCGGTGATGCCATAGCGCTTGTGGTTGGCTGCCTCGGCGCCGGTCGGGGTGCCGGCGAAATAGCCGTGGAAATTCTCTTCCGCCACCAGAACCGTGCCCCAGGGCGTGACGCCGCCGGCGCAGTTGTTGATGGTGCCGATCACCTGGGTGCCGGTCGCGTCGTCCCGGGTCTTCAGCCGGTCATGGCCGGCGGCGGGGCCGGTCAGCACCATCGGCGTGGTGCCGGTGTCGATGCGGCGCGCATAGCGGCTGCCCTCGACCACGGCCCATTTGCCGTTGCTGCGCTTCACCTCGATCACCGACTGGCCATGGGCCGCGATCTCGACCGCGACCTGCGCCTCGTTGAGCTGGGTGTCGGCCGTCACGCCCGCGAACATCATGTCGGCGCTGGTGTATTCATGGTTCACGACCAGCAGGCCATGATCGGATGCGTCCGACCCGGCCGGCAGCGGCAGATAGCCGATGAAGTCGTTGTTATAGCCGAACTGGCGGCGCTGCCCGTCGGCGGTCTGGGCGGCGGGATCGAAGGCCGGCGCATCGGCCAGCACCTTGTCGCCCCAGCGGATCAGCACGTCGGCCGAATAGCCCGGCGCCACCGCGTCGGCGGTGGTATAGCCCACCGGCACCTCGGTGAAGCCCAGCGTGGTGGCGGCGGCATCGGCCGCATGCGCCGCACCGGCGAGACCGGTGGTGCCGAGCAGCCCCGCGGTCAGCGCGCCACCGGCAACGACCGCGGCAGTGCCACCGAACAGGCCCTTCAGCGCCGTGCGGCGGCTGAAACGACGATCGATGATCTCGCCGATCGACGGGCCGGCCAGGGTCTTGTTGGTGGGGTTGGCATCGTCTTCATCGTAACGCAGCGGCCGGTCGCCCCGCGGAGCCATCTCGGTCATGATCCGACATCCTCATTCACGCAAATGGCCGCCGGTCGCGTGCGCCGACGGCCGTGTTGCGGTGAAATTAACCGGAGGTCGTGACAGGCTGGTGACACCGGAATGAAAGATCCGGCGTGATACCGGCCAGGGCCGCACGGGCAGCGGGTCAGGCCGCAGTGCCCTGCACATCCAGCGCATAGCCGGCCGAGCGGACAGTGCGGATCAGGTCGGGCAGGTTCTCGCCGTTCAATGCCTTGCGCAAGCGGCGGATATGAACATCGACCGTGCGCGGCTCGACATAGATATCCTGGCCCCAGACGCCATCCAGCAGTTGCTCGCGGGAAAACACCCGGCCGGGATGTTCCATCAGGAAGCGCAGCAGGCGGAACTCGGTCGGGCCCAGATGCACCGGCTCGGCCGAGCGGGTCACTTTGTGGGCCGCCAGATCCATCTGCAGATCGGCATAGGCCAGAACCTCTTCCGAAAAGGCCGGCCGGATCCGGCGCAGCACGGCGCGGATGCGGGCGATCACCTCCTGCGGCGAGAACGGCTTGGGCACGTAATCATCGGCGCCGCTGTCGAGTCCGCGCACGCGGTCGGTTTCCTCGCCCCGCGCGGTCAGCATGATGATCGGCAGATTGCGGGTCTCAGGGTCGCGGCGCAACTGGCGGCAGAGTTCCAGCCCCGAGAGCTTGGGCAGCATCCAGTCCAGCAGCAGGACGTCGGGCTTCACCTCGCGGATGCGCCACAGCGCCTCCTCGCCATCATTCGCTTCCTCGACGGCGAAGCCTGCGCGTTCGAGATTATAGCGCAGAATGGTGACGATCGCGGTTTCGTCTTCGACGACCATGATCTTCGGACGCATCGCTCGGGTGTCCTCCATGGGCGTTACGCGGCGGCGGCATCAGGGTCGCGGCCTGCCGGGTCGGATGTTTTCAAGAGGGGAGGCGGGGCAGTGCCGGGTCTGGAGAGAAGGGCGCGCGCGGAACCGGCCTCGGAAGGCCGGTTCCGCCGGCGGGTCAGTCGTCGACGGCGGCGTCGCCCGACCGGTTGATCACGGTCTCGGTCTTGGGGCGCAGGGTGTCGGGCTTGCTGCCCTCGACCACGAAGATCACCTGTTCGGCGATGTTGGTGGTGTGGTCGCCCATGCGCTCGATGTTCTTGGCGATGAACAGCATATGGGTGCAGGCGGTGATGTGGCGCGGGTCTTCCATCATGTAGGTCAGAAGCTCGCGGAACAGGCTGTTATGCAGCTCGTCGACCTCGGCATCATTGCGCCAAACCGCGCGGGCACGGTCGGCATCGCGCTCGACGAAGGCGTCGAGCACGTCCTTCAGCATCCGCTGCACCACGGCTGCCATACGCGGCAGCACATGCACCGGGCGCACCGGTGCCGCCTGGTTCAGAATGATCGCGCGCTTGGCGGCATTCTTGGCCAGATCGCCCATCCGCTCCAGCTCGGCCGCGATCCGCATCGCGGCGAAGGCCAGCCGCAGATCGTTGGCGACGGGAGAGCGCAGGGCGAACAGGCGCACCACCTGTTCCTCGATCATGTCTTCCAGGCCGTCGACCTTGCTGTCGCCGGCGACGACCTCGCTTGCAAGCTCGCTGTCGCGGCTGGCGATGGCGCGCATCGCCAGATCGATCTGGGTCTCGACCTGTCCGCCCATGCGGACGATGTCATTGCCGAGACGCGCGATTTCCTCGTCGAAGGATTTCACGATGTGCTGGCCGGTGATGGGCATGGGTGTCGTCTCCCCCTCAAGGCTTCCGGTCAGCCGAACCGGCCGGTGATGTAATCCTGGGTGCGGGTTTCACGCGGGTTGGTGAACACCTGCTCGGTATCGCCATATTCGACCAGCTGGCCCAGATGGAAGAAGGCGGTGCGCTGCGACACGCGGGCGGCCTGCTGCATCGAATGGGTGACGATCGCAATGGTGTAGTTCTCGCGCAGTTCGTCGATCAGTTCCTCGATGCGCGCGGTGGCGATCGGGTCCAGCGCCGAGCAGGGCTCGTCCATCAGGATCACTTCCGGATCGACCGCGATGGCGCGGGCGATGCACAGCCGCTGCTGCTGGCCGCCCGACAGGCCGGTGCCGCCTTCCTGAAGACGGTTCTTCACTTCCTCGAACAGACCGGCGCGCTTCAGCGACCGTTCGACGATATCGTCAAGCTCGGCGCGGCTGTCGGCCAGGCCATGGATGCGGGGCCCGTAGGCCACATTCTCGTAGATCGTCTTCGGGAAGGGGTTCGGCTTCTGGAACACCATGCCGACCCGCGCGCGCAACTGCACCACATCGACCGAGCGGTCATAGATGTCGGTGGTCTCAAGCTTCACCTTGCCGTCGATCCTGACGCCGGCGATGGTGTCGTTCATGCGGTTCAGGCAGCGCAGGAAGGTCGACTTGCCGCAGCCCGACGGGCCGATCAGCGCAGTGACGCTGTTGGCGAAGATGTCGAGGTCGACATCGAACAGCGCCTGCTTCTCACCATAGAACAGGTTGAGCTTGCGCGCGGTCATCTTGGGCACGGCGCCCGAGGGGATGGAGCTGCTGTTCATCGGGCGGAGTCTCCGCTGAAGGGTCCGGCCCGCGGCCCGGATCTTGCTGTCGGGCGCGCGGGATCAAGGGGCTTGGATCAGAGAGCGGGGCTCACCAGCGGCGCTCGAACCGCCGGCGCAGCACGATCGCGATCGCGTTCATCAGGATCAGGAAGCTCAACAGCACCAGAATGGCGGCCGCGGTCTTTTCGACAAAGGCGCGTTCCGGGCTGTCGGCCCACAAGAAGATCTGCACCGGCAGCACGGTCGCGGGCGACGAGAAGCCCCCGGGCGTGTCGGCGATGAAGGCGACCATGCCGATCATCAGCAGCGGGGCGGTTTCACCCAGCGCCTGGGCCATGCCAAGGATGGTGCCGGTCAGCACGCCGGGCATGGCCAGCGGCAGCACATGGTGGAACACCACCTGCACCGGGCTGGCGCCCAGCCCCTGGGCGGCCTGGCGGATCGACGGCGGCACCGCCTTCAGGGCGGCGCGGGTGGCGATGATGATGGTCGGCAGGGTCATCAGCGCCAGGGTGAAGCCGCCGACCACCGGCGCCGATCGTGGCATGCCGAAGAAGCCGATGAACACCGCCAGACCCAGCAGACCGAACACGATCGAGGGGACCGCCGCGAGGTTGTTGATGTTGACCTCGATCAGATCGGTCCAGCGGTTCTTGGGTGCGAATTCTTCCAGATAGATGGCGGTGGTGACGCCGATCGGGAAGGACAGGATGAAGCAGATGAACAGCGTCAGCGCCGATCCGACCGTGGCGCCCCAGATGCCAGCCAGCTCCGGCGACCGGCTGTCGGCGCCGGTGAAGAAGCGGACATTGAAGGCACGGTCGACGGCATCCTTGGCGTCCAGCGCGTCATACCAGCCCAGCACACGGTCATCGACCCGGCGCTGGTCTTCGGGCAGGTCACGATCGATCCAGCCCTTGTCCAGCATGTCGATATCACCTGAGGCCGTCAGCCAGATGGTCTGGGTGGTGCCGATCAGCTCGGGGTTCTCAAGCACGAAGTCGCGCAGCTCGAACCGGGCATCGCGGCTGAAGACGCCCAGCGACTTCAGGATATCGCGGCGCTGGGTGGCGCCGAAATTGTCGCGGACGATGTTGGTCATCAGGCCGGTGTAGTTGGCATCGCCGATGACCCGCAGGTCGCGATTTCCCTCAGGGTCGAGCAAAGCGGGGTCGAGATTGACCTCGACCGCGACCTGGGTCTGGGTGAAGGCGCCCAGACCCTGGCCGGCCAGGGTACTGAGCAGCACGACCAGCATGGTGATGGCCAGAAGGACGGCGCCGAGGCCATAGGCCTTGAAGCGGCGTTCCGAGCGGCGACGGGCCTTCAGGCGGGCGGCGGCGGCCGCCCCGGCATGGGGGCTTTCCCGGCGGATGGCGGGGGCGTTGGTCTGGTCCATGGTGCTGTCGGTCATGACCTGTGGCTCCCGTCGCTCAATCATATGCCTGGCGGTATTTGCGGACGATGTGCAGGGCGACCACGTTCAGCGCCAGCGTCATCACGAACAGCACCAGGCCCAGGGCGAAGGCGGCCAGTGTCTTGGCGCTGTCGAATTCCTGATCGCCGACCAGAAGGGTCACGATCTGCACGGTCACCGTGGTCACCGCCTCGAACGGGTTGGCGGTCAGGTTGGCGGCAAGACCGGCGGCCATCACCACGATCATCGTCTCGCCGATCGCGCGGGAGAAGGCGAGCAGGCAGGCGGCGGCGATGCCCGGCAGCGCCGCGGGCAGGATGACCAGCTTGATGGTCTCCGACGTCGTGGCGCCAAGGCCCAGCGAGCCGTCGCGCATGGTCTGGGGCACGGCATTGATCACGTCGTCGGTCAGCGAGGACACGAAGGGGATGATCATGATGCCCATCACCAGACCGGCGGCCAGCGCCGATTCCGACGCGGCATCGATGCCCAGGCTCTCGCCGAAGCCGCGCACCAGCGGCGCCACGGTCAGGGCGGCGAAGAAGCCATAGACCACGGTGGGGATGCCGGCCAGGATCTCAAGCAGCGGCTTGGCGACCGCGCGGGTGCGGCGGCCGGCATATTCCGACATGTAGATGGCGGCCAGCAGGCCGATCGGGATGGCGACCAGCAGGGCGATGAAGGTGATCAACAGGGTGCCCGCGAACAGCGGGATGATACCGAACGAGCCTTCCGCCGCCACCTGATCGGCGCGGATCGCGATCTGCGGGCTCCAGTGCAGGCCGAACAGGAAGTCGAAGATCGGGATGCGCTGGAAGAAGCGGATCGATTCGAACAGCACCGACAGCACGATGCCGATGGTGGTGAAGATCGACAATGTCGAGGCGATGATCAGCAGGATGCGCAGGATCCGCTCGACCCGGTTGCGGGAGCGGAAGTCGGGGGTGATCCGCCGATAGGCGAAGGTGAGGCCGGCCAGCGCCAGCGCCATACCGATACCGGCGAAGGCCAGGTTCACCGTGCGGGTCAGGCCAAGGATGATCGAGGCCGCTTCCTGCACCGCCGGGGTCGGTTCCCGCGAGACGATGTTGCCGGTGGCGAGGTTGTAGGCATCGGCCATGAACAGATTGACCGGGCCGCTGCCGGCAGCGACCACGTCGGGCGGAATGACATCCGACACGGCGCCGTTGATCAGTGGCGTGCGCAGCACGATCCAGGCCAGCGCCATCAGGATCGCGGGCAGGCCGCACCACAGCGCGACATACCAGCCGTAATATCCCGGACGCGAATGCAGCGTCGACATCTTGCCGCCGGCAAGCGACATCGACCGTCTGCGTCCCAGGAAAAATGCGATCGCGCTCAGGATCAGCACGATCAGCACGAATGAGCTTACCGTCATGCGCCGCCTCTGCCCTTCAGGCATCGGACCGATACGGGGGTCATGTCGTCGTTCCGCCGCCCCGGCCCGGTCAGGATAACGGCGGCTTCACGGGGCACAAACCGGTGCCGGGCGAAGCCGCCGCTGTTGTCACGTCAGGCATTCACGGGGATCATGGGATGATGACCGCCCATGGATATGCCGTCGGTCACATCTTCATCGGGGTCAGCGACTGCGCGGTCTTGGCGACCTCGGCGCGCGCCGCATCCGGCAGGGCGATCAGGCCGCGC
This sequence comes from Tistrella bauzanensis, assembly GCF_014636235.1. NCBI lineage: Bacteria > Pseudomonadati > Pseudomonadota > Alphaproteobacteria > Geminicoccales > Geminicoccaceae > Tistrella > Tistrella bauzanensis. The sequence goes on along the minus strand of NZ_BMDZ01000056.1, from coordinate 26,345 downwards.
TGGGCCAGATAGCCAACCGGGCTGAAGGCGTCTTCCGAGGTGAACTCGGTGACATATTCCTTGATGCCCGGCACGGTGCCGACATGGGCGTTCTTGACGTAGAAGTACATCGAGCGCGAGACCGGGTATTCGCCGCTGGAGATGGCGTCATATTCCGGCGCCACGCCTTCGACGGTGGCGGCCTTCACCTTGTCGCCGTTCTCTTCCAGGAAGCTGTAGCCGAAGATGCCGAAGGCGGTCGGGGTCGAGACCAGCTTCTGCACGATCAGGTTGTCGTTCTCGCCAGCTTCGATGAAGGCGCCGTCTTCACGCATCGACTTGCAGACCGCGCCGCGCATCTTCTTGTCTTCGATGGCCTTCACGGCGTCGAACTCTTCGCAGCCATGCTCCATGACCAGTTCGACGAAGGCGTCACGGGTGCCCGAGGTCGGAGGGGGGCCCAGAACCTCGATCGCCTCGTTCGGCAGCGACGGATCGATCTCGTTCCAGTTCTTGTACGGATTGTCGACCAGCTTGCCGTCGACCGGAACCTGCTTGGCCAGCGCCTGCCAGATCTCGGCGCGGCTGATGTCCATCGTCGGGCCGTTGATGTTGTTGGCCAGCACGATGCCGTCGAAGCCGATCTTCACCTCGGTGACCTCGGTGGCGCCGTTCTTGGCGCATTCCTCGACCTCGGACTTCTTGATCCGGCGCGAGGAATTGGTGATGTCGGGGAACTGGGTGCCGACGCCGGCGCAGAACAGCTTCAGGCCGCCGCCCGAACCGGTGCTCTCGATGACCGGGGTCGGGAAGCCCGAGGTCTTGCCGAATTCCTCGGCGACCGCGGTCGCAAACGGATAGACGGTCGACGAGCCGACGATGCGGATCTGGTCGCGGGCGAGGGCCGGGGTGCTGATCGCAATGATCGCAACCGCCGACAGAAGCGCGGCTTTCTTGAACACGGTTCCAACTCCTGTTGGATGTAAACTTGTGTGCTGTCCGGTGGCCGTGCGCCGACCGGTACCGATCTCGAACGCGGCGGCGGCGGATGTCTTTCCACCTCGGCCTGCGCACCCCATGGTCTAATCCTGCTCAGAGACGGGAATATCACAGTTCGATGACAGAATTGTGACGAGCGGCCATGGCTGCAATGCATGGCAGCCTCCCGCTAAATCAAGCTGTTTCATTGGCTTAATCCAGGACAGGCGGGGGTTTCCGTCCATGCGGACCATGCCCCAACGGTTGTCTAGAAAACCAGCATCCCGTCACGGAAGCACTTGGTCTCCTTACATAAAATCGCGGCGGGGCTGGCCCCGCCGCGCGATGATCATGACAACCTTGTTGCCCCTGTTCAGCCTGTGCGTGTGACCAGACCTGCCGATATCAGCCGTCGAACAGGTAATCGGCCGGGTTGGCCGCGCGGGTCATGCGCCAGAAGTCGTCATTGCGCCAGGGGGTGATCGCCACCACCCGCCCCCGACTGTTGCGATACCAGTTATCGGTGCCCTGATGGGTCCAGACCATGCGGTCGTGGTGGGCATCGACCTGCTGGTTGTAGCGGTCGTGAACATCGGCGCGGACTTCGATGGTTCGGGCCCTGCGGGCGAACATCCGCTCCAGCGCGCTGATCAGGTAATCGGTCTGCAGTTCCACGGCGGCGATGATACTGCCGCCATGGCCCAGCCCGACATTCGGCCCCAGCAGGGTGAAGAGATTGGGGAAGCCCGGAATGGTGGTGCCCAGATAGGCGCGGGCGTCGTCGCCATGCCAGACCTCGGCCAGCCGGCGGCCGTCACGGCCGACGACGTCGACCGACGCCAGGAACTCAGTTGCCCTGAAGCCGGTGGCCATCACCAGAACGTCGGCCTGATGGCGGCTGCCATCGCCGGCAATCAGGGTGCTGCCGCGCACCTCCGCCAGCCGCTCCGTCACCAGCGAGACATTGTCGCGGGCGATCGTGCGATACCAGCCATTATCCAGCAGCATGCGCTTGCCGAAGGGTGGGTATTCGGGCAGCACCTTGTCGACCAGATCGGGGCGATCGGCCAGTTCCGCGCGGATATAGGCGGTGAAGGCGCGGCGATGGCCGTCATTGACCGCATTCATGGCCCGCTCAGGATGCGGCCAGTCGGAATCCTTCTGCAACGAGCCGTGAATGCGGTCGTTGAAGGTCCAGGCCAGACGCTGGCGATACCAGGCCTGATACAGCGGCAGGTTGCGCAGCAGGAAGCGGACCGGGTCGGGCACCGGCTTCCTGAATTGCGGAAAGGGCGCGGCCCACTGCTTCGACCGCGCCAGGATAGTCAGATGCGCCACCTGACCGGCGATCGCCGGCGCCACCTGCATCGCCGATGCGCCATTGCCGATGATGGCGACGCGTTGCCCGGCAAGATCCAGCCCCCCGGGCCAGCGGGCGGTGTGAAAGCACGGGCCGTTGAAGCCATCGAGCCCGGGGATATCGGGCACCAGCGGGGTGTTCAGCACGCCCACGGCGCTGACCACGATATCGGCGGCCAGGCTGTCGGTGCGGCCATCATCGCCACGCGTCGTGACCGTCCACCGGCAGACGGTGGCGTCCCAGCGCGCGGCCTGAACGGTGGTGTCGAAGCGGGTGCAGGACCGCAGGTCGAAGCGCTCGGCCACGCCTTTGAAATAGGCGAACAACTCGCCCTGAAGCGCGAAATACTCCGGCCAGTCGTGCTGGGCGAACGAGAAGGAATAGATATGGTTGGGGGTATCGACCCCGGCGCCGGGATAGCGGTTCTCGCGCCAGGTGCCGCCGAAATCATGGCCCTTTTCCACGATCGTCACCCGGATGCCGCGCGCGCGCAGCCGGATGGCGGCGCAGATCCCCGACACGCCGGCGCCGATGATCACCGCATGAAAGCCTGCCGGGACAGCGGCGGCGCCGGTCGTGCCGTCGACGGCCGTGTCCAGCCGGTGCGGCTTCAGCCCAAGGCCGGAGGCGATGATCTCGCCATAGTCATCCGGCACCGGCTCGGCCATCGCCACGCTCAACATCCGCACCAGCAGGTCGTCGGATGGTGCCGGCATCGCCACTGGCCGGCCATCGCGCCAGGCCAGAACCGCCGCGAGCGCCGCGTCGCGGATGCGGGCCTGGATGTCGTGGGCCAGGCCGCCATCGTCGTTGTCGTCGAGCCCCCGGCCCCGGCGCGGCCGATATGGCGCGTTCAGCCAGGACGGATCGCCGGTCAACTGCACCAGCACCATCAGCAGTGTGGGGATGTTGGCGATGCGGATCGCCGCGGCAAAGGCCGCATCCGGGGCCGCACGGGCTTCGTCGGATGGCGGCGTGATGCCGGGGACGGGCGTCTGAATGGTCATGCCGAAGGTTTCCTCACCCCATCTACGGGGTTCATCCCCGCCTGTTGACGCGTGTCGGGCCTTGGTTTACGGTAATTAAGCCGATCGTTTTAGTCGATAGATTTATATGATCGACTTAATCGTGAGATGGCAATCCGGAGCCAGGGCTGCACCGACGGGTGGCGAACAGAGAGGATAACCGCATGACCATGGCGCATGCCGCGGCCGAGCCCTACCGGCGTGCCCTGGCGATGGTCGGGGACAGCGAGATCCGCGTGGACGGCATCTGCCATCCGCGCTTCACGGCGGTGGCCGATGCCTTCGCCTGCAATTTCACCACACATAACGAGGCCGGCGCCTCGGTGAGCGTGGTGCAGGACGGCCGGGTGGTGGTGGATCTGTGGGGCGGCATCGCCGACCCCGCCACGGGCCGGGCCTGGGACCGCGACACGGTGGTGGTGGTGTTCTCGGCCACCAAGGGGGCGACGGCGCTGTGCCTGCATCTGCTGGCGGCGCGCGGGCGGCTGGATCTGGATGCGCCGATCGCCGATGTCTGGCCGGATTTCGCCGCCCATGGCAAAGGCCGCGCGACCGCGCGGATGATCCTGGATCACAGCATCGGCCTGCCGGTCATCCGCGCCCGGTTGAAGGTCGATTGCCTGACCGATCCCGATTACATGGTGGCTCATCTGGCCGACGAGACACCGTTCTGGGAACCCGGCACCCGCACCGGCTATCATCCCCTGACCATGGGTTTCCTGGCCGGCGAGTTGATCCGGCGGGTCGACGGCCGCGACCTAGGGGATTTTTTCGCCGACGAGATCGCCCGGCCGCTCGGCCTGGATTTCTGGATCGGGCTGCCAGAGGCGCGGGAGCCCCGGGTGGCGCCGGTGATCGTCCACCGGCCGGTGCGTGATGTGCCGCCAAGCCCGTTCCTGATGGCGGCGCGTGAGGCTGGCAGCATCCAGAATCTGTTCGTGTTCAATCATGGTGACTGGGCGGCGCGCGGCGTGAATACCCGCGCCGGGCGTGCCGCCGTGATCGGTGCCGCCAGCGGGGTGACCAATGCTCGTGGTCTGGCCGGGATGTATGCGGCATTGCTGGCGCCGGCGGGCGATCCGCTGGGACTTGGCGGCGACCGCATCGCCCGCTTCGCCGATCCCATGGGTGCCACCCAGATGGATGCCACGCTGCTGCAGCCGACCTGTTTCGGTCCCGGCTTCATGCTGCGGATGGACAATCGCGGTCGGCCAGGCAACCCCGACAGCCTGATCATCGGCCGGTCCGCCTTCGGTCATGTCGGCGCCGGCGGATCAGTGGGCTTCGCCGACCCTGATCACGGCCTGGCCTTCGGCTATGCCATGACCCGCATGGGGCCGGGGCTGCTGCTGAACCCGCGCGGCCAGTCGCTGGTGGACGCGGCCTATCGGTGCCTGTAGGGCCGGCTTGTCCACATTCCATCCCCTGCTTCTCCACCGCTTTTCACCAGCTTCTTCACCGGTTTCTCCACGAGTTTTCCCACAGGTTATCCCCCCGTTCTTCTCCCGTTCTTCCCCAGAATATCCCGATAATATCCCCAGATTTATCCACAAGGCCGCCCACAACGGAGACCCATATGGACCAGGACCTGTCGCCCGCCCCCGCCGATGGCGGCATGCCCGCCGTCACGGCCGAGGATGCGACCCGCGACCGCCTGAAGATGGCGGCACGGCGGCTGTTCTCGCTGCATGGCATCGACGCGGTGTCGGTGCGCGCCATCGTGACGGCGGCGGGTATGCGCAACGGCGCCTCGCTGCACTATTACTTCGGCTCAAAGGACGCGCTGGTGCGCGAACTGGTGGTGGACGCGGCGAAGCGCAGCGACCGGGCGCGCCGTCTCAGGCTGGATGCGATGGAGGCCGCCGGCGGCCCGCGCGCCGCGCGCGACGTGGTGCGGCTGATGGTCGAGGTGGAAACCATCGGCACCGGCGATCCCGACGAGGTCGGGGACCTGCCGATCGGCTTCGGCCATATGCGCTTCGTGATGGCGGTGCAGGTCAACCATCGCGGCCTGTTCCTGGACGCGGTCGGTGATCGCTGGGTGTCGAGCTATATGCGCTGTATCGACCATCTGCGCCGGTTGCTGGCGCATCTGCCGGCGCCGTTGGTCAGCCAGCGCCTGGCCTTCATGGCCCTGTTCATGAACAGCGGTCTGGCGGCGCGTGAGGCCGCCTTCGAGGCGGATCCCTCAGGCGGCGGGTTGTGGGGCAGGCCCTATGCGCTCGACAATCTGATCAGCGCCATCTGCGGCGCGCTCGACGCGCCGCTGATACCGGAGCTTGAGACGCGCGGGCCCGACTGAGCCCGCGCGTCTCATCGGCTGTGGGGTGGCGGCGGGTCAGCCCTCTGCGAAATCCTGGCGCAGCGTGCGCTTCAGGATCTTGCCGGCGGTGTTGCGCGGCAGGGCGTCGATGAAGTGGACGGTCTTCGGCACCTTATAGGCGGCCAGACGCTCGCGGGCATGGGCGATCAGGGTTTCGGCATCGACCTCGTGGCCGGGGCGCAGCACCACCATCGCGGTCACCGCCTCGATCCATTTCGGATCGGGCAGGGCGATCACCGCCACCTCCGACACCGCCGGATGGGTGAACAGCGCGTCCTCGACCTCACGGCTGGCCACGATCACGCCGCCGGTCTTGATCACATCCTTGACCCGGTCGACGACGAACAGGAATCCGCCCTCGTCAAAATAGCCGACATCGCCGGAATGGAACCAATCGCCCGAGAAGGCCTCTTCGGTTTCGTCGGGCTTGTTCCAATAGCCGATCAGCAGTTGCGGCGAGCGGTGGACAATCTCGCCCTGTTCGCCCGGCGCCATGTCGTTCATCTGCGCGTCGACGATGCGGGTTTCCACATTCATCACCGGCCGGCCGGCCGAGGCCGGGCGGTCGGTGTGCTCATCGGGGCCGAGCACGGTGGCGATCGGCCCGATCTCGCTCTGGCCATAGCAGTTATAGGGCCGGGCGCCGGGCAGCCGCTGGCGCAGTTCCTCAAGCACCGGCACCGGCATGATCGAGGCGCCGTAATAGACATTGGTCAGCGTGGCGAGGTCGCGGCGGTCGAAATCCTCGTGACGCAGCAGGCTGATCCACACGGTCGGGGGCGCGAAGAACGAGGTGATCGCCTCGCGCTCGATCAGCTCCAGACACAGCGCCGGCACCGGGGTCTGGATCACGATGGAGGTGGCGCCGACCAGGATCTGCGGTATGGTGAAGCAGTGCATCTGCGCCGAATGATACAGCGGCAGGGCGGCCAGCGCCCGGTCGCTGCCCTTCAGGTTCAGCTCGACGATGCAACTGGCATATTCGGCCAGCAGCGCGCGGTGGGTCATCATCGCGCCCTTGGGGGCCGACGTGGTGCCCGACGTATACAGGATCTGGGCAAGGTCCTCGTCAGCCACGCCCGCATCCAGCGGCGCCGCGTCGTCGGCCGCCAGCGCGATCGCCAGCGGATCGAAGGCACTGCCGGTCATCGGCGCCGACAGCAGCAGATCCACACGGTCCGCCACCGCCAGCGCGGTGCGGGCCAGATCGGGATCGTGGATCAGGCCGCGGGCGCCCGACTGTTCGACGATGTAATGCAGTTCGGGCTCGGTGAGGGCATAGTTGATCGGCACATGCACCAGGCCGGCGCGCAGCGCGCCCAGCCAGACCAGCAGATAGGTATCGGAATTGCGGGCATAGACCGCCAGCCGGTCGCCCTTCGTGAAGCCCAGATCCAGCAGCCGCCGGCCGATGGCGTCGGCGGCGCGGTTGATCTGTGCGAAGCTCCAGCACCGCTCGCCATGGATCAGCGCGGTCTGGTCGCGGAACCTGGCGGCGGAACGGCGCACGGCGTCGTTGATGGTGTTTCTGCGGATCACATTCGACATGGCATTTCCCCGGTGGGCTTCTGGTTGTTGCCTGGCAACTGGTTGCTCCGGTGCTCATAGCATGATTCCGGGGCGCGGTGACCGGCTGATCTGCCATAGCCGGCTGATCTGCCATAGTCTGTGCGGGATCGGGTTCATCATGCAGGAACGGAGCAACCGATGTCGGACACAGACAGCCAGCCGGAGGGCATGCGAGCCGCCGACGGCCACGCGGTGCCGGTGGAATGGCCGGGATACATGACCTTCGACCGGCCGGGCTGGGCGGCCTTGCGCGCCAACACCCCGATGACCCTGGCTGAAGACGATCTGGCGGCGCTGCGCGGCCTGCAGGATCCGATCGGCATCGCCGATGTCGAAGAGGTGTTCCTGCCGCTGTCGCGGCTGCTGAACCTGCATGTGGCTGCGGCGCGCCAGCTGGGCCAGGTGAAGGATGCCTTCCTTGGCCGGCCGGTCAAGCGGCCACCTTATGTGATCGCGGTGGTGGGCAGTGTCGCTGTGGGCAAGAGCACCTTCGCGCGCGTGCTGCGGGCGCTGCTGGCGCGCTGGCCCGATCATCCCCGGGTCGATCTGGTCACCACCGACGGCTTCCTGTATCCCACCCGGGTGCTGAAGGAGCGCGGGCTGATGACCCGCAAGGGCTTCCCCGAAAGCTATGACACGGCGGCGATGATCCGCTTCCTGGCGGCGGTGAAGGCCGGCGAACCAATGGTCGAGGCGCCGGTCTATTCACATCTGAGCTATGACATCGTGCCGGATGCCGGCCAGAGCGTCCGCCAGCCCGACATCCTGATCCTGGAAGGGCTGAACCTGTTGCAGGTGAACCCGACCAGCAGTGTGGTGGTTTCGGATTTCTGCGACATCTCGATGTATCTTGATGCCGACGAGGCCGATGTCGCCGCCTGGTATGTGCAACGTTTCCTGCTGTTGCAGAAAACCGCCTTCCAGAATCCATCCTCCTATTTCCACCATTACCGTGACCTCAGCCACGATGCGGCCGTGGAAACCGCGCGCGGCATCTGGCAGACGATCAACCGGGTGAACCTGCACGACAACATCCTGCCGACCCGCAAGCGCGCCGATCTGGTGCTGCGCAAGGCGGGTGATCACACGATCAGCGAGGTGCGGCTGCGGATGACCTGACCGCCCTGGCGCCGTCCGCCGTCCCGGCGACCGGCAGGAAGATGGTGAAACTGCTGCCCTCGCCGGACTTGCTGTCGATGGCGAGGTGGCCGCGATGGCGGTTGATGATGTGCTTGACGATGGCGAGGCCAAGCCCGGTGGAGCCGACCTGACGCGACCGGGCGCTGTCGACCCGATAGAAGCGCTCGGTCAGCCGGGGCAGGTGCTCGCGCGGGATGCCGTCGCCCTGGTCGGTCACCGAGAACGCCACCGCGTCCATCACCGCCGCCAGCCCCACCGGGCGCGGCGCCTGGGTGGTGCGGAACAGCCTGACCGTGATCCGGCTGTCATTGCGGCCATATTTGATCGCGTTGTCGATCAGGTTCTGCGCCACCTGGGCCAGTTCATCGGCATCGCCCAGCGCCGAGGGCAGGCCGGGTTCGGCGCCGACCTCGATCTCGATGCCGCGGGCGCGGGCCTTGAATTCCAGCCCTGAGATGACATCGTCGACCACATCGACCAGATCGACCGCCTGGGCCGGCGGCATGTGTTCGTTCATCTCGATACGCGACAAGGACAGCAGGTCGTTGACCAGCCGCGACATCCGCCGCGCCTGATCGTCCATGATCGACAGGAAATGCTCGGCCGCCTCCGGGTCGTCCTTGGCGGGGCCGCGCAGGGTTTCGATGAAGCCGATCAGGGTGGCGAGCGGCGTGCGGATCTCGTGGCTGGCATTGGCGACGAAATCGGCGCGCATCTGTTCCAGCTTGCGGATCTGGGTCAGGTCATGCAGGGCGATCACCGCGCGGCGGGCATCGCCCGGATCGTCGCCGGCGCGCAGGGTCTCGACATGGGCCTTGTATTCCCGCCGGTCGGGTGCTGCGGTGGAAAACACCACATCGGCGAAATCGCCACGCACCAGCGCCTGATCCACCGCATCCAGCAGCGCCGGATGGCGCAGCACCGCCACCAGTTCGCGCCCGACCAGACCCTCGCCCATCGCCTCTTCGGCAGCGCGATTGGCCGAGCGGATGCGGATGCGTTCGTCCACCGTCAGCACCAGCAATGGCAGCCGGTCCAGAATCTGAGCGAAATCGCTGGCCTGGATCGCCAGACGCTCGGTGCGCCGGCGTTCCTTCAGCCACAGCCGCAGCATGGCGCGGGCGATGTCCTGTACGATCCGTCCACCGGGGGGCGGTGCGGGACGCTCTTCACCCTGGGCCAGCGCCTCGGCAAAATCGCGCAGGGCATGAAAGCCACCCAGCAGAAGCTGCGCCACCGCGATCGAGCCTGCGAGCGCCACCAGCATGCCGGCCACCGCCCACCACCACGACAGGGCGCCGACGAGGCCCAGCCCCGCCAGCGTACCGGCCGATGGTGCGGCGATCGCCGCGGTCGCCCCCAGAAGTCGTGTGATCTCGCTGCGGTCGAAACCAGCCATGCCTTGTCTCCGCCAGCGCCCGGTCCCTCATGACCGGCGCGACCCGACAGACTGCCCGAGCCACGGCGCCGGTCAACTGTCGCGGGATGAAAGTTTCGCGTAACTCAAAGCGAGACAAGCCTGCCCCGACACGACGACGCGCGCAAACCCGGCGGGGGCTTGCGCGCGTCGTTATGGCCGGGTATGGCCTGGATGGGCACCCGCGTGGATCAGCGGTGCGCCTTCTCCTGTCCGTCAATCAGGGCGTCATGGGCGGCGACGGCGGCGATGTTGACCATTTCGGCCACGGTGGCGCCCATCTGCACGATCTGCACCGGCTTCGACATGCCGCGCAGCAGGGGGCCGATCTGGACCGCGCCACCCAGGTTCTGCAACAGCATCGCCGAGATATTGGCGCTGTGCAGACCGGGCATGATCAGCACATTGGCCGGGCCGGTCAGCTTGCAGAACGGGTAGTAGCGCTGCATCAGCTCCTGATCCAGCGCCACATCCGCCGACATTTCGCCGTCGAATTCGAAATCGACGCCACGGCTTTCAAGGATGCGGCAGGCGGCCCGGATCCGGTCGGCCTTCTCGCGATGCGGGTTGCCGAAATTGCTGTAGGATAGCATGGCGACCCGCGGCTCCAGCCCGAACCGCCGGGCCGACGCGGCGGCCTGGATGGCGATATCGGCCAGCGCCTCGGCTTCCGGCAGCTCGTTGACCGTGGTGTCGGCGATCATGATCGTGCGGCCACGGCTGACCATCACCGACAGGCCGATCAGGCGTTGATCCGGCTCGGGATCGATGACAAGCTGCACGTTTTCCAGCGCCACCCAGTAATTGCGGGTCAGGCCGGTGATCAGCGCGTCGCCGTCGCCGCAGGCGACCATGCAGGCGCCGAAGACGTTGCGGTCCTGGTTCACCAGCCGCTGGACGTCGCGATACAGATAGCCGCGCCGTTGCAGGCGGGCATAGAGGAAGTCGGTATAGGCCTTGTTCTTGTCCGACAGCCGGGCGTTGTGGATGTCGATCTCGAAATCGGAGCCGTCACCCAGGCCCAGCCGCAGCATGCTGGCCTTGATGTGCTCCTCGCGCCCGATCAGCACCGGCTTGCCCAGACCGGATTTGGCCCATTGGGTGGCGGCGCGGATGGTCTGCTCCTCCTCGCCCTCGGCGAAGACCACGCGCTTGGGGTTCTCGTGCACCCGCTCGATGATCCGCTCCAGGCTGTCGGCGGTGGGGTCGAGCCGGGCGCGCAGCGCGCGGACATAACGGCCGCGATCGACCAGCGGCTTGCGGGCGACACCGGTCTCGGTGGCGGCCTTGGCCACGGCCAGCGGCACGGTGGTCATCAGGCGCGGATCGAACGGCGCCGGAATGATGTAGTCGCGGCCATACTGCATGCGGCGGTTGCCATAGGCGCGCGCCACCTCGTCGGGCACGTCTTCCCGCGCCAGGCCGGCGATCGCATAGGCGGCGGCGATCTTCATCTGCTCGTTGATTTCCGTGGCCCGCACATCCAGCGCGCCGCGGAAGATATAGGGGAAGCCCAGGACGTTATTGACCTGATTGGGATAATCCGACCGGCCGGTGGCGACGATGGCGTCGCTGCGCACCTTGGCCACCTCTTCGGGCGTGATTTCCGGATCGGGATTGGCCATGGCGAAGATGATCGGCTGCGGCGCCATCGAGGCCAGCATCTCGGGCGTGAACGCGCCCTTCACCGACAGGCCGAACACCACATCGGCGCCCTTCAGGGCATCGGCCAGGGTGCGGGCATCGGTTTCCACCGCATGCGCCGACTTCCACTGGTTCATGCCCTTCTCGCGGCCCTGATAGATCACGCCCTGGCTGTCACAGAGGATGGCGTTCTCATGCGGCAGGCCCATGGCCTTGACCAGTTCCAGGCAGGCGATGCCGGCAGAGCCGGCGCCGTTGACCACCATGCGCACGTCGCGGATCGACTTGCCGGTGATCTCCAGCGCGTTGATCAGGCCGGCGGCCGAGATGATCGCGGTGCCGTGCTGGTCGTCGTGGAACACCGGCACGTCCAGCAGCTCGCGCAGCCGCTGTTCGATGATGAAGCATTCCGGGGCGCGGATGTCTTCAAGATTGATGCCGCCCCAGGTGGGGCCCAGAAAGCGGACGCAGTTGACGAACTCGTCGACGTCCTCGGTCGAGACCTCGATGTCCACCGCATCGATATCGGCGAACTTCTTGAACAGGACCGCCTTGCCCTCCATGACGGGCTTCGAGGCCAGCGCCCCCAGATTGCCCAGACCCAGAACCGCGGTGCCGTTCGAGATGACGGCGACCATATTGCCCTTCGACGTATAGTCGTAGGCCTTGTTCGGATCTTTGTTGATGTGCAGGCATGGCCAGGCAACGCCGGGGCTGTAGGCGAGCGACAGGTCACGCTGGGTCATCAGCGCCTTGGTGGGCGTGATCGACAGCTTGCCCGGCCGATCTCCCTGGTGGAATTCCAGGGCCTCCTGCTCGGTCACATAGTACTTCTCGCCATCCATCCGGCTTGCCCTTCGGGTGATCATTCTTCTGGTGGTGATGTGACGGCCCGACCGTCGACCGTAACCCGGACGCGGATTGCGCGCCTGACGCGGGTTACGAAAAGGCCATTAATGTAACGAAATTTCACGGAGCCGTCGCGCGACATGATTGGGGCCGGATGCGGGGCATCCGCGCGGCCGGGGTCTGGATGCCGGATCTGCCGTCATCGGCTGGCGGGCATCCTCAGGTAGGTCATGCTGTTATATAAATCATCTGTTTCCGGTATTATTATTCCAATTTAACGCGACAGTCGGATTTTTATAGCCGAACGCGGTTCGCCTGTCGACGGCTGAAACACGGGGGCGCCTCCACTGCCACAGGGTCGCCGCACAGGCGTGCCCATCCGTGCAGCTTGTCGCCGTGCCGGTGGTCGCGTTAGGGTCGGCGGCGCCCGTCTCAAGGACAAGACCCTCACCGAAAGGCAGAGCCGCCCAATGACCAGAGCCCGCGCGCGCGGCCGCGACGACCGGCCAGACGATGACGCTGCGAGCACCGCCGATGCCGCTTCCGCCGCCAGCGATGCCGCCATCACCGGCGCCACGCCGATGATGGCCCAGTATCTGGCGGTGAAGCGCGACCATCCGGGCTGTCTGCTGTTCTATCGGATGGGCGACTTCTATGAAATGTTCTTCGACGATGCGGTGCTCGCCGCGCGGACGCTGGACATCACCCTCACCCGGCGCGGCCAGCACAAGGGCGAGGACATCCCCATGGCCGGCGTGCCGGTGCATGCGGCCGAGCATTACCTGTCGCGGCTGATCCGCGCCGGCCACCGGGTCGCGATCTGCGAACAGGTGGAAGACCCGGCCGAGGCGCGCCGCCAGCGCGGCTACAAGGCGCTGGTCCGGCGCGAGGTGGTGCGGGTGGTGACGCCGGGCACCATCGTCGAAGACACACTGCTCGATGCCCGCCGGTCGAACAATCTGGCGGCGCTGGCCCGCGCCGATGGCCGGCTCGCTCTGGCCTGGGTGGATATCTCGACCGGCGAATTCGCCGTGACCGGGGTCGAGGCGTCGGCGCTGGCGGCGGAACTGGCGCGGCTGGACCCATGCGAGCTGGTGGTATCGGACCGGCTGCTGGCACGCCCCGAATTCGGCCCCCTGCTGGGGGAGCTTGGCCCCGCGCTGACCCCGCAGCCGGCGGCGTTGTTCGACCCCGCCGCCGCCGGCCGGCGGGTGATGGAGCATTACGGCGTGGGTGCGCTCGATGCCTTCGGCATCGAAAGCCGGGCCGAGGCGGCGGCCTGCGGTGCGCTGATCGATTATGTCTCGCTGACCCAGAAGGGCCGGGTGCCGCATCTGGCGGCGCCTCATCGTCAGGCGGCCGATACGGTGATGGCGATCGATCCCGCCACCCGCCGCAGCCTGGAACTGGTGCAGACCATGACCGGTGAACGCCGCGGCAGCCTGCTGGGGCTGATGGATCTGACCGTCACCGGCGCCGGCGCCCGGCTGCTGGCGCGCCGGCTGGGCGCGCCGCTGACTGATCCGGCGGCGATCGGCCGCAGGCTGGACGCGGTGGACCATCTTCTGGCCGACGAGGATCTGTGCGCGGATCTGCGCCGGTTGCTGGATGGCATGCCCGATCTGGAACGCGCCCTGCAACGGCTGTCGCTGAACCGGGGCGGCCCGCGCGACCTCAGGGCGATCGGCGACGGCTTGCATCAGGCGGGGTTGATCCGCGACCGGCTGACCCGGCTGGGAGTCTCGGACCCGGCGCCGCTGGGCGACGGCATTCTGCCGGCGGAACTGGCCGATGGCCTGCCGGCGCTGGGCCATCACGGCGCCCTGGCCCACCGGCTGCGCACGGCGCTGGTGGCCGAGCCGCCGTTGCTGGCCCGCGATGGCGGCTTCATCGCCCGCCATTTCGATGTGGCGCTGGACGAGGTGAAATCGCTGGCGACCGAAGGCCGGCGCCATATCGCGGCATTGGAAGGCGCCCATCGTCGCGACACCGGCATTTCCTCGCTGAAGGTGCGCCACAACAATGTGCTGGGCTTCTTCATCGAGGTGACGCCGGCCCATGGCGACAAGCTGGTGCAGGACACCCGCTTCATCCATCGCCAGACCCTGGCCAATGCGGTGCGCTTCACCACCGTGGAATTGGGCGAGCTGGAAACCCGGCTGACCCGTGCCGCCGATCAGGCCCTGGCCGCCGAGCTTGAGGCGTTCGAGGCGCTGATCGCCGAGGTGATGGCGGCGGCCGACGGCATCGCCGCCTGCGCCGGGTCGCTGGCGGTGCTGGACGTATCGGCGGCGCTGGCCGAGTTGGCGCGCGGCCGCAATTATGTCCGCCCGCTGATCGACGACAGCCTGAATTTCGCGATCGAGGGCGGGCGCCACCCGGTGGTCGAGGCCTTCGTCGAGGCCAATGGCGGCACGCGCTTCGTCGCCAATGACTGTGATCTGGGCGGGAATGGCGAACCGGGCGGTGATGGCGATGCCCCCGGTGCGGCCGATGCCGTCATGGCGCCGGATGCGGCGCCGGCCGCGGGGGGCGGGCCCGGCCTGTGGCTGCTGACCGGCCCGAACATGGCCGGCAAGAGCACCTTTCTGCGCCAGAACGCGCTGATCGCGGTGATGGCGCAGGCCGGCAGCTTCGTGCCGGCGGCCCGTGCCCGGATCGGCGTGGTCGACCGGCTGTTCAGCCGGGTGGGCGCGGCCGACGATCTGGCGCGCGGCCGTTCCACCTTCATGGTCGAGATGGTCGAGACCGCGACCATCCTGAACCATGCCGGCCCCCGCGCGCTGGTGATCCTGGACGAAATCGGCCGTGGCACGTCCACCTGGGATGGCTTGTCGATCGCCTGGGCGGTGGTTGAGCATCTGCATGACGTGAACCGCTGCCGGGGGCTGTTCGCCACCCATTATCATGAATTGACCGCGCTGGCGGCGCGGCTCGACCGGCTGTCGTGCCACACCATGCGGATCAAGGAATGGCAGGGCGATGTGGTGTTCCTGCACGAAGTGGCAGCCGGCGCCGCCGACCGGTCCTATGGCATTCATGTCGCCCGGCTGGCGGGTCTGCCGAAGCGGGTGATCCGGCGGGCGGAGGCGGTTCTGGGTCAGATCGAGCGTGGCGAGACCGGCTCGCCGGCGGCGAAGCTGACAGACGACCTGCCGCTGTTCGCGAGCCTGCGCCTGCCCGACGCGCCGGCGGCGGCCGCGCAACCAGACCCGGAGCCGGACCCGGAAGCCGTGGCGGCGCTGGCCCTGAAGGCCCGGCTCGCCGCCATCGACCCCGACGACCTCACGCCCCGCGCCGCACTCGACCTGCTGTATGATCTGCTGCGCGACGCGGGGGGCTGAACGGGGCGCGGTTCCGGGGCGCGGTCCTCACGCCGTCGGCAGCTTGTAGTCCTTGAACGTCTCGCGCAGCTTCAGCTTCCAGATCTTGCCGGTGGCGGTGTGGGGCAACTCGTCCAGCACCACCACGTCATCGGGCATCCACCAGCTGGCGATGCGCGGCTTCAGATGGGCCAGCACGCCGTCGCGGGTGAGATCAGCGTCGCCGCTCCGGGTGACGATCAGCAGCGGCCGTTCCTGCCAGCGCGGATGGAACACGCCGATCACCGCCGCCTCGAGTACCCCCGGATGCGAGACCGCCTCATTCTCGATCTCGATCGAGCTGATCCATTCGCCGCCCGACTTGATCACGTCCTTGGTGCGGTCGGTGAGCCTCAGATAGCCATCGGCGTCGATGGTGCCGACATCGCCGGTGGGAAACCAGCTATCGGCGTCGACCGCCGGCTCGTCGCGGCCGAAATAGCCCTTCACGATCCAGGGGCCGCGCACCTGGACATGGCCGGGCGTGCGGCCGTCATGGGCTGCGATGCCCCCGTCCTCGCCCACGATCCGCACCTCGGTGCCGAAGACCGGCCGGCCCTGGCTGAGCCGGAGCGTGCGGTCGTCGTCCTCGCTCAGCCCGTCATGGCGGGCCAGCGGCAGGGCCACGGTCACCAGCGGGCTGGTCTCGGTCATGCCCCAGGCATGGACCATGGTGATACCGTAATCGCGCTCGAACCGTTCCATCAGCACGCGCGGCATGGCGCTGCCGCCAACGAAGATCCGCTTCAGCCGGGTGGGGCGGGCGTCGGGATTCTGGTCGATGTGCTGAAGATAGTTCAGCCAGATCGTGGGGACGCCGCCGCTCAGGGTGATGCCCTCGCCATTGATCAGTCCGGCCAGGCTGACCGGATCCAGGCGGTGGCCCGGCATGACCATCCTGGCGCCGGCCATGGCTGCCGCATAGGGCACGCCCCAGGCATTCGCGTGGAACAGCGGCACGATCAGCAGGATGCTGTCCCTGGCCGAGACGGCGGCCGAGCTGTCCGCCGTGCAGGTCATCATGCCGTGCAGCACGGTGGACCGGTGGCTGTAGAGCACGCCCTTGGGGTTGCCGGTGGTGCCCGATGTGTAGCAGAGCGTCGCGGCGGTGTTCTCGTCCAGATCCGGCCAGACATAGTCCTCAGGCTGCGCCGCGATCAGGGTTTCATAGCAGAGCGCGCCGGGCAGGGTGGTGTCGGGTATCTGGTCGGCATCGGCCATGATCACCCAGGTGGTGACGCCGGGCAGATCGGCGGCCACGCTTTCCGCGACCTCGACCAGATTGGGATCGACGAACACCACCCGGTCGCCGGCATGGTTCATGATATAGGCGATCTGGTCGCGGAACAGCCGGGGATTGACCGTGTGCAGCACGGCGCCCGACCCTGAGACGCCGAAATACAGCTCGTAATGGCGATGGGTGTTCCAGGCCAGGGTCGCCACCCGGTCGCCGGCATGAACGCCCAGCGCCGCCAGCGCATTCGCCAGCCGTTTCGCCCGCCGGTTGATCTCGCCATAGCTGCTGCGGTGGATCGGCCCCTCGATCGTGCGCGTGACGATTTCGGTGCCGCCATGACAGCGGGCCGCATGCTCGATGATCGACGAGATCAGCAGTGATCTGTCCTGCATCAGTCCGTACACGTGAACCTCCCTTTATTGCCGGGGCGTCTCCCCGGTCATCATTTGTCTCGGGTGCCGCTAAACAGCCCGGACCATTCCGCAGTGCACCCGAATTCTACCGCGATGCAAGTCAGGTATATTGCGATGCGCAATCGAGCCGGACGATCTCGTCCGGAATGATCGGCATGTATTTCAACAAGGATGATGTCTTCTCTCGGAACATCTTTCCAGGATGCCAAGGGGGACTTGACGACTGAAATCACTAGCAGATAGCTTACCCGCGAGTAAATACTCTAACAACAGAAATGGGTGTCCGCCATGGCATGCGGCACGGCGACCGGCCAGGGAGCATGGCCGGCGGCCGATGACGCATGCCCGCATCGCAACCGGCGATACCAGAACAACGCCGGATCAGACCAATTACAGTGGAGGATCAATCATGAGATGTCTGAAGGGGGTCGCCTGTGCCGCGGCCCTGCTGTTGCCGGTGATGGCGGGTGCCGCGTCGAATGCCGGTGCCGTCTCGGACGATGTGGTGCGGATCGCGGTGATCAACGATCGCTCCGGCCCCTATTCCGACTTCAATGGCGAGGGTTCGGTGGTCGCGGCCAGGCTGGCGATCGCCGATTTCGGGCCGACCGTGCTTGGCCGTCCGATCGATCTGATCTCAGGCGATCACCAGAACAAGCCGGATGTCGGCATCGGGCTGGCGCGGCGGTGGATGGACACCGACGGCGTCGACATGATGGTCGATTTCGGCAATTCGGCGGTGTCGCTGGCGGTGCAGGATCTGACCCAGGGCAAGCGGGTGGCGATCCATGTCGCCTCGGCGTCGGATGCGCTGTTCGGGGCCAAGTGCTCGCCCACCGGCTTTCTGTGGAATTATGACACCACGGCGATCGCCAACGCGATCGGCAAATCGGCGGTCGAGGCTGGCGGCGAGAGCTGGTACTTCATCACCGCCGATTATGCCTTCGGCCATGCGATGGAAAAGCAGTTGACCACGGTGATCGAGAAGGCCGGCGGCAAGGTACTGGGCCATGTCCGTCACCCGGTCGGCAACACCGATTTCAGCTCGTTTCTGCTTCAGGCCCAGGCCTCGGGCGCCAAGATGGTGGCGGTGCTGAACGCGGGCGAGGACACCACCAACACCATCAAGCAGGCGGCCGAGTTCGGGCTGGTCGATGCCGGGCAGAAACTGGCCGGCACCACGTTCTACATTCTGAACGTCCACGGCCTGGGCCTGGAGGCGGCACAGGGTTTGCAGGTCGTGACGCCGTTCTACTGGGATCGCAACGATGCGTCGCGCGAATTCACCCGGCGTTGGCGTGAGGCCATGAACACCGATCGCGCGCCCACCCATCCGCAGGCCGGCGTCTACAGCGCGGTGCTGGCCTATCTGCGCGCGATCGAGGCCGCCGGCACCGACGAGGCGATGGCGGTCTCGGCCAGGATGAAGCAACTGCCGGTCGACGACTTCTATGGCGAGAACTCGCGCATCCGCGAGGACGGCCGGCTGATGAAGGACATGTTCCTGGTGGAGGTGAAATCGCCGGCGGACTCGACCGGCCCGTGGGATTATTACAAGGTGCTGGCCCAGATGCCCGCCGACGAGATTATCCGCCCGATGTCGGAAGGCGGCTGCCCCTTTGTGGGCAAAGCCGCCGCCGCCGGATCATGACCCGCCAACAGACGATTTCTTAATCAGACCCGTATTATCTGAAGCGAGGCGATGGCTCCCCTGCGGGCCGCCGGCTCGCTTGTCGCTTGTACCTCCGCGCCGACAGCCGGATAGTGCGGCCCCGGATATCGGCCCCGCCTCCCATGCGGGCGCCGGTATCCGGGGCCGATGCCGATACCGGCTGGTGGCTTGCGATGAGGGACGAGATGGACGGACAAGGCCGAATGGCGCGATGGCTGTCGCCGCGCATCCTGCGGCCGGTGGCGGCGATCGGGATGCTGGCGGTGTTCGGGCTGGCCTTGTGGGTCATCCAGTATGAAACCCGCAGCATGTCCTTCGCCGACATCCGGGCGGCGATCGCCGCGGTCGGCATCGGCGATGTGGTGTGGGCGGGGGTATTCACCGCCCTGTCCTTCGTGGCGCTGATCGGCTTCGATGCGCTGGCCCTGCGGGATGCGGGGGTGCGGCTGCCGACCGCACGGGTCGCCTTCGCCGCCTTCTGCGCCCAGGCGATTGCCCATACCGCCGGCTTTGCCGCCGTCACCGGCACCTCGGTGCGGCTCAGGGTCTATGGCAATGCCGGGGTGTCGCCGGCGGTGGTGGCGCGGCTGATGGTGTTCGGCGCCACCGCCTTCGCGCTGGGATCGGCGCTGACCGGCGGCGTCGCGGCGGTGCTGGAAGGCCGGCGCGTGGCCGTGGCCACCGGCCTGCCGGTCATGGCGGTGCAGGCGCTGGGCGTGGCGATCCTGACGGTGCTGGTGGCCTATATGGTCGCCTCGGCGCGCGGGCTGGCGATCAGCTTCCGCACCTGGCGGCTGTCGCTGCCGCGCTTGTCGATGACCCTGGGCCAGACCGCGCTGGCGGTGGCCGATCTGGTCTTTGCCTGCGCCGTGCTGTGGATGCTGCTGCCCGCCGACCTGCCGTTGTCGTTTGCGGCCTTTCTGGGGCTGTATGCGGTGGCGATCGTGGCCGGGGTGATCGCCCATGTCCCCGGCGGGCTGGGGGTGTTCGAAGGCATCGTGCTGCTGTTCCTGCCCGGCGTGCCGGCGCCAGAGGTGCTGGGCGCGCTGGTTGTCTATCGGATCATCTATAACCTGCTGCCCCTGATCCTGGCGGCGGCGCTGATCGCCGTGGCCGAGGCCGCGCGCGCGGCCGGGCGGGTGGCGCCGGCCGTGCGCCGGGCGGGCGCCGGCGTGGCGCGCGCCGGTGCCGGTGCGGCCCAGGTGGCGCCGATTGCCTTCGCCCTGCTGGCCATGGCCTGTGGCGCGGCCCTGCTGATCTCGGCCGCGACCCCCGCCGCCGATGGCCGGCTGGCGCAACTGGCGCAGATTCTGCCGCTGGCGGTGCTGGAGACCTCGCATCTGGCCAGCGGCATCACCGGGCTGCTGCTGCTGGTGATTGCCCGGGGCCTGTCGCGGCGGGTGGATGCGGCCTGGGCGGCGGCCGTGGTGCTGACGGTGGCGGGCTCGGTCCTGTCGCTGCTGAAGGGCTGGGACTGGGAGGAAGCCTGCCTGCTGGCGCTGGTCGCCGGGCTGCTGGTGCTGGCACGCCCGGCCTTTCACCGTCATGGGTCGCTGCTTCGCCAGCCGATGACGCCGGGCTGGGTGGCGGCGGTGGCGATCGCGGTGCTGGGCTCCACCTGGCTGATGTGGTTTTCGTTCCGCGGCGGCGCGCTGATGGCCGAGGGCGCGGCCCTCGGCACCGGCCTGTCGGACGCCCTGTGGACCGTGGGACTGGATGCCGAGGCGTCGCGGGCGCTGCGCGCGATCGTGGCGGTGGTGGTTCTGGGGGTGGTGCTGCTGGCCACCCGGTTCTTCGCGCCGGCACTGCCCCGGCCGCGCCCGGCGGATGCGGCCGAACTGGAGCAGGCGGCGCGGATTTCCGCACAGTCGTCATCCAGCATGGCGCAGCTGGCCTTCACTGGCGACAAGAGCTTCATCTTCTCGGAATGCGGCGACGCGTTCGTGATGTATGCGGCCTCGGGCCGGTCGCTGGTGGCGATGGGCGATCCGATCGGGCCGCGCCATGCCTGGGCCAATGTCGCCTGGATGTTCCGGGAACTCTGCGACACCCATGGCGCGCTGCCGGTGTTCTATCAGGTCTCGGCCGAGGCGCTGCCGCTGTATCTGGATCTGGGGCTGCGGCTGGTGAAGCTGGGCGAAGAGGCGGTGGTGCCGCTTGCGGGCTTCAATCTTGAGGGCAAGCCCCGCGCCGAGCTGCGCTATGCCCATCGCCGCGCGATCAAGGATGGCGCCAGCTTCGAACTGCTGGCGCCGGGTGCGGCCGTGCGGATCATGCCGCAGCTCCGCAAGGTGTCGGAGGCCTGGATGGAGGAACGCCAGGCGCGCGAGAAGCGGTTCTCGCTGGGCCGGTTCGATCCCGACTATCTGAACCGCTGCCCGATCGCGGTGGCACGGGTGGGCGACCGGATCGTGGCCTTCGCCAATCTGTGGCCATCGGCCGATCGGGCGGAACTGACCCTGGACCTGATGCGCCATGTGCCCGATGCCGGCTATGGCATCATGGATTACCTGCTGGTCGAGACCATGCTGCATGCCCGCGATGCCGGCTGGCAGCGGTTCTCGCTGGGTATGGCGCCGCTGGCGGGCCTGCCCGACAACCCGCTGGCCCCGGCCTGGAGCCGGATCGGCACCTTCATCTATCAGCGTGGCGAGGGCCTTTACAACTTCCAGGGGCTGCGCCGCTTCAAGCAGAAATTCCTGCCCGACTGGCGGCCGCGGTTCCTGGCGGCCCCCGGCGGCACCGCTCTGCCGCAGGTGGGGCTCGATCTGGTGGCGCTGATCTCAGGGGGCATCAAAGGGGTTATCGGGCGATGAGACGGAGCCTGCGGGTCGCTGCCATGCGGGTGGCGCGGATGCTGGCGGTGGTGCTGACGGTGGCGCTGGTCGTGGGCGATGGCGGGGTCGGGTTGACGGCGGCCGAGACCGCCGCGGCCATGACCGGTGCCACCGATGATCCGGCGGCCGCGCATGCCGACTGGCTGGTCGATCTGCCGGCCGATGGCGCCGGGGGGGGGGCCATGACCGCGATCTGGCGGTGATCATCTCGGGCGATGGCGGCTGGGCCGATCTGGACCGCGATATGGGCGCCCGGCTTCAGGCGCGCGGTGTGGCGGTACTGGGGGTGGATGCGCTGCACTACTTCTGGACCCGGCGTAGCGCCGCCGATGCGGCCCGGGATCTGGCCGGGCCGATCGCCGACCGCATGGCGCGCTGGCACTGCGACCGGCTGGTGCTGATCGGCTTTTCCTTCGGCGCGGCGGTGCTGCCGTCGATCACGGCCCAATTGCCGCCGGCACTGCTCGACCACGCGGTGCTGGCGGTGATGCTGACCTCCAACACCTGGGCCAACTGGGAGATCCACCCGACCAACTGGCTGCACGACACGCCCGAAGATGGCGCGACCGATGTGGTCGCCGCCGCCCGCGCGCTGGCGCGGCCGCCATTGCTCTGCGTCTATGGGCTGGACGAGGCCGATATCTCGGCCTGCCCGCGGATCGGCGACCGCGCCACCGTGCTGGGCATTCCCGGCGGCCATCATTTCGATGGCGACTACGACCGTCTGGCGGATCTGGTTCTGGCGCAGATGGACGGCCGCTGAACGGCGGTGGCGGCCACGGATGCGGCCATTGATTTCGGCCGCCCTCGCGGCGACACTCTGGTCCTGATCCCCGATCCGCCGACCTGCCGAGCAAGTGGAGCCATGAGATGAGCCCTGTTCCTGAGCGCCACACGACCCCCGATCCGCAGGCCGCCTGGATCCTGGATCTGGTGAAGGCGTCGGGCCGCGATCCCTATCACCGCATGACCCCGGCCGATGCCCGCCGGATGTTCGACGAGGTGGTGGTTCTGCTCGACCTGCCGCGTGCCGAGTTGGCCGTGGTGCGCGATCTGGCGCTGCCCGGCCCGGCGGGCGACATGGCGGTGCGGCTGTACCGGCCCGAGCCGCTGACCCTTGAGGCGGCGCCGCTGCCGGCGCTGCTGTTCATCCATGGCGGCGGCTGGACGATCGGCAGCCTCGATGCCTATGACCGGCTGTGCCGGCATGTGGCGGCGGCGGCCGGCATCGCCGTGGTGTCGCTGGATTACCGGCTGGCGCCGGAGCATCCCTTCCCGGCGGCGGCCGAGGATGCGATCGCGGCCTGGGGCGCGCTGCTGCGGGCGGCGGGTGATTTCGGCATCGATCCTGAGCGGGTGGCGATCGGCGGCGACAGTGCCGGCGGCAATCTGTCGGCCGTGGCGGCACTGGCGGCGCGCGATGCCGGGCTGGCGATGCCTCGCCTGCAATGGCTGATCTATCCGGCGACCGATCTGGCGGTGCGCCACCCCTCACGCGATGTCTTCGCCGAGGGCTATCTGCTGGACGATGCCACCATCACCTGGTTCCTGGCCCAGTATCTGCCGGACCCGGCCCTGGCCCGTGACTGGCGGGCCTCGCCGCTGCACGCACCCGACCATCGCGGCCTGCCGCCGGCGCTGATCGTCACCGCCGGCTGCGACCCGCTGGCCGACGAAGGCCACGCCTATGCGGCGGCGCTGCGCGCGGCCGGTGTCGCGGTTGAGCATCGGGTCTATCCGGGCATGCTGCACGGCTTCATCAACACCGCTGGCGCGCTGGATCAGGCCCGCGACGCGGTGGCGCGATCGGTGGACGCGCTGAAGGTGGCGCTGCGGGGTTGATCCGGGGCGGCCAGGCCGGTCCGCACCGGATCGCGGACCCGCCGGGGATTGCCAGGCGTGGTCACGTCGTATCAATATGCGCGACCCGTTCCAGCCATCCGCTCTGCGTGAGGTTCTCCAGGATGTCGTCGTCCCCCGCCCGTATACCGGCCGCACCCGACAACACGGCCCATGTGGCTTTTGTCGAGGCATTGATCGCCGGACATCACGATGCGCCGCCACCGCTGGGAGACGATCCGCTGTCGCGGGCGCTGGCCCGTCTTGCCGGGCATCTGGCCGAGACCGCCCGTGGTGACACCGACCGGATCGTTGGCGCCTGTATCGAGGCCGCCGAGGCCGGGGTGGGCGTGGTGCATGCGGTGGCTGCCGCCCGCGATCTTGAGGACCGGACATCCGGAGCGGCGTCGGCGATCGGCGAGCTTGCCGCCAGCGGCGGCCGCATCCGCGAGGCCAGCCGTGCTGCAGCCGAGGTGGCACGCGAAGCGAACGAGGCCGCCGAAACCGGTGTGCGCCGGCTGCGCGAGGTGGCCCGGACCGTGGCGACCCTGACCGATGGCGTCACCACTGCGGCCGGCCGCGTCGATGCGCTGGCGGCGGCATCGCAGCAGATCGATACCATTGTGGGTTCGATCGAGGCGGTGGCCCGCCAGACCCGGTTGCTGGCGCTGAACGCGACCATCGAAGCGGCCCGTGCGGGCGAGGCCGGCCGTGGCTTCGCCGTGGTCGCGGGCGAGGTGAAGGCCCTGGCCCAGCAGACGGCGGCGGCCACCGACGATATCCGCGACCGGATCAACGCCCTGCGGGCCGAGATGGCGGCGATCGTCACCGCGATGGGCGATGGCGCGCGTGGGGCTGCCGAAGGCCGCGCCGCCATCGACGGGCTGGGTCGCGAGATCGAGGCCCTGGGCGGCCGGATTGCCGATGTGTCGGGGCGCATGACCCTGGTGGCCACGGAAATCGATGCTCAGGGCGTGGCGTCAGACCGACTGGCGGGTGATATCGCCGCGGTCGCGGGGCTGGGGGCCGACAACCGCAATGGCATCGAAACCGTGGCCGACGCGCTGGACCGGCTGGAGGGCCGCATCGCCCCGGCGCTTCAGGCGCTGGCCGGGCGCCGGCAGAACGATCAGGTGGTGCGTCTGGCCAAGGCCGATCATGCGCTGTGGAAAAAGCGGCTGGCCGCGATGGCGACCGGTCGTGCGAAGCTCGCCGACCGCGAATTGACCGATCATCATTCCTGCCGGCTCGGCCGCTGGTATTATGGCGACCAGTCGGCGGCATGGCGCGGCGACGCGGCCTTCCGGGCGCTGGAGGCGCCGCATACCGCCGTGCACGATCATGGCCGCGAGGCCGCCCGGCTGATGGCCGCCGGCCGGCCGCGAGAGGCGATGGCGGCGATTGGCCGGATGGAGGTCGCATCGCAAGACGTGCTGCGGTTGCTGAACCAGATCGCGC
Source organism: Tistrella bauzanensis (assembly GCF_014636235.1). NCBI lineage: Bacteria > Pseudomonadati > Pseudomonadota > Alphaproteobacteria > Geminicoccales > Geminicoccaceae > Tistrella > Tistrella bauzanensis. The sequence goes on along the minus strand of NZ_BMDZ01000056.1, from coordinate 1,243 downwards.
CGGAGCAGGGGGCGATATAACAGCCATCTGCCGGGTGTGTGGCAGAGCGGGGGAGCGGTTCACATTGCTGAACAGTTTCTCTGGAATTCTGTTGACGGTGAAGGGGGTAAGCCCACATCGTTTGCCGCTGGAGCGATCGGTGGTCCGCAAGCTGGCGACGGCCGCTCCGGCGTCCGGCATGCGGCCCGGCGTCCTGTATCACGGCCTGCCCTCCGACCGGCCCAGGGACCGAGAGCTGACACCATGTTTCGTTCCGCCACCGCACACCACAGCGACTCCCGTCCCGCATTGTCGATGATCACGGCGCTGTTCGCGGTTCTGATCGCAAGCCTGTGCGTGACGATCGGCTCGCGGGCAGCCGACGCCCCCCAGCGCACCGACACGGTCCGGCTGGGGGTGATCGATGGCCCCGAGGTCGAGATCGCCGAGGTGGTGAAGATCGTGGCGGCCGAAAAGGGCCTGACGGTCGAGATCGTGACCTTCAAGGAATACGACCAGCCGAACGCGGCGCTGGCCAAGGGCGAGTTGGATGCCAACGCCTTTCAGCACCGGCCGTTCCTGGAAGCCGACAGCGCCGCCCATGGCTATGATCTGGTGTCGGTGGGCTATACCATCGTGCAGCCGATGGGCATCTATTCCCGCACCTTGAAGACCCTGCGCGCGCTGCCCACCGGTGCGCGGATCGGCATTCCGGCCGACCGCAGCAATGGCGGCCGGGCGCTGCGCCTGCTGGCCGAACGGGCGATGATCGGCCTGTCGCCGGGCGCGCGGCTGACGCCCCGGCCGCAGGACGTGATGATCAACACCCGCAAGTTCCAGTTCATCGAGATGCCGGCCGAGGATCTGCCGGCGGCGCTGGACCGGCTGGATGCCGCCGCGATCAACGGCAATTACGCCCAGGCCGCCGGCTTCGACCCGCGCACCGACACCATTGCGATCGAGAACCGGCGCAGCAACCCCTATGGCAATATCCTGGTGGTGCGTCGCGCCGACGAGAACCGCCCTGAAACCCGCATCCTGCTCGACAGTTTCCAGTCCCCCGAGGTCTCGGCCTTCCTGGACGCGCGGTTCGAAGGCGCCTTCATGCCGGCGTGGTGAGGGTGACCGGGAGGCCAGGTCACCACAGACATGACAATGGAGCCGCGGCCAGCTTGTCGCCAAAGAGCCTGTTGCAGAATGGGTCTTCGGAATGTGTCGCGATCGCAGTGAGATCCGCCCTTGAGCCTGCGGCCGGCGCCTGATT
>NZ_BMDZ01000055.1 GCF_014636235.1 Tistrella bauzanensis | reverse complement strand
ATCAGGCGCCGGCCGCAGGCTCAAGGGCGGATCTCACTGCGATCGCGACACATTCCGAAGACCCATTCTGCAACAGGCTCCTATGCCAATCACTATAGAAGAATCCTGCCGAGGCTGCTTTCGGTTCTGGAATTTCGTTCGAACAACGCTGTGCATCGGCCGGTGCTGGAGGCATTGGACTGGATCAGGCGAGCTTTCGATACCGGATGCCGCGCCGTGCCGCGGAATGGCGTGCCGATCGAGGGTGTCATCCCGCCGAAATGGCGCAGCGCGATCATCGGCAAGGACGGGCGCATCAACCGGATCAGCTATGAACTCTGTGTGCTCAGCCAGTTGCGTGACCGCATCCGGGCGAAGGAAATCTGGGTAGTCGGCGCGGATCGCTATCGCAATCCGGATGATGATCTGCCCAAGGATTTCGAGGCTAGGCGCGCGGCCTACTATGGTGCCCTGAACCTGACGCCGGACGCGCGGACCTTCACGCACCAGATCCGGGCCGAGCTCGAGCGGGAACTGCGGCTGCTGAACGCCGAAATCCCGCGCAACGACAAGGTGCGCATTCTCTGGCGTGGCGAAAACCGCATCTCGATCACGCCATTCCAGCCGCTGCCGGAACCGCAGGGCCTTCAATCGGTCAAGACCGAGATCGGGCGGCGCTGGCCGATGACGGAACTGCTGGATGTCTTGAAGGAGACGGCGCTCGACACCGGCTTTCTGGACGCCTTTGAAACATCGGCCTCCCGCGTGACGCTTTCCCGCGGTGCGCTCGATCGACGCCTGATCTTGTGCCTTTACGGATTGGGCACGAATGCCGGTCTGAAGCGCGTCGCAGCCGGATGCCCGGATGTCAGCTACGAGGAACTACTTCATGTCGGACGGCGCTTCATCCATCGCGACGCGCTGGAGGCGGCCTGCGGGCGCGTCGCCAATGCGACGCTGGCGATCCGCAACACCGCCATCTGGGGCGAGGCCGGCACGGCCTGCGCGTCGGACTCAAAGAAGTTCGGCGCTTGGGACGGCAATGTGATGACCGAATGGCATGTCCGCTATGGCGGACGCGGCGTGATGATCTACTGGCATGTCGAAAAAGGTTCGACCTGCATTTTCTCGCAGCTCAAGCGCTGTTCGTCCTCGGAGGTCGCATCGATGATCAAGGGCGTGCTGCGGCATTGCACCGACATGGAGATCCAAAGGCAATATGTCGACAGCCATGGCCAAAGCGCCGTCGGCTTCGCCTTCTGTCACCTGCTCGGATTTGAGCTCGCCCCGCGCCTGAAAGCGATCGCCCGGCAGAAACTGGCGCTGCCATATGCAGGCCTGCGGGCTGAGTTGCCCAACCTGCTTCCGGTTCTTTCCAGCATCATCAACTGGGAGGAGATCGAGCAACAATATGACGAGATGGTCAAATATGCCGCCGCCATGCACAGCGGGATCGCCGATCCGGAAGCGATCCTGCGTCGCTTTGCCCGCGCCGAGGTGATGCACCCGACCTACAAGGCACTCGCCGAGCTTGGCCGGGCTATCAAGACGATCTTCCTGTGCCGGTATCTGCGTCACGAGTCGTTTCGCCGCGAAATCCACGAAGGCCTCAACGTGGTCGAAAACTGGAACAGCGCCACCAGCTTCGTGTTCTTCGGCAAGGGCGGCGAAATCGCCACCAACCGGCTGGAGGATCAGGAGATCTCAGCGCTGGCCCTGCATTTGTTGCAGGCATCGCTGGTTTATGTGAACACGCGCATGATGCAGTCTGTACTGAGCGAGCCGCAATGGGCGGCGCGGCTGACGCCGGAAGACTATCGTGGCCTGACCCCGCTGATCTACGGCCATGTCAATCCTTATGGCCGCTTCGATCTCGATCTGGATCGCCGGATCGATTTCGAGCAGAAACAAGCGGCGTGACCCATCGAAGGGGATGTAGAAATGCCTGTATCGAAGAAGCCCCGAAAGAAGGCCGTGGCGAAATCCAAGCAGCCGGAAAATAACAATACTCTGCCTCCGATGCCGGACCGGCGCGGCATGGAGGGGTTCATGACAGGTCTTTTCGGCGGACAACGTGGGAGCGACCCGACCGACGCCGCGCAAGACGTCATGTATGAGGCCTGGGAAGCGACCAGTCGCAGCAAGCGTATCGCGCTGGCCAGGAAAGCGCTCAAAATCTCGCCGTTGTGCGCCGACGCTTATGTGTTGCTCGCGGAGGAAGAGGCCAACTCCGTCGAGGAAATGCTGGATTGCTACCAGAAGGGCGTCGAGGCCGGAGAAGAGGCGCTCCGACCGGAAGGGTTCGAGGAATATGCCGGTCACTTCTGGGGTTTTCTCGAGACGCGCCCCTACATGCGGGCACGAGCAGGTCTTGCCGCCGTACTCTGGCGGCTTGGTCGGCATCAGGAGGCCATCGACCATTATCACGAGATGCTCGAGCTCAATCCGAATGACAATCAGGGCATCCGCTACGTGCTGGCCGGGCATTTGCTGGCACGCGACGACATCAAGGCCCTGAGGAAGCTGCTCAAACAGTACGAAGACGATTGCGCTGCTGCATGGCTCTACACGCGGGCCCTTCTTGCCTTTCGTGAAAACGATCCGGATGCCGGGAAGCTTGCCGAGGAGGCCTGGCTCGCGAACAGCCATGTGCCGGGCGTCCTGTCCGGCAAGCAGCCTCTCGTCGCCTCCACGGATGGATACATCACCATAGGCGGTGAAGACGAGGCAGCTGACTACGTCGAGGAAAACGGCAAGGCCTGGCAGGCCACTCCCGGCGCAATCGTGTGGCTGGCGGAAGTTACCAGAAAGCTGAAACCACGAAGACGGCGTAATTGACTGCCCGCAACTGATGGTCGTGTTCCAATTTGGGTATACCCGGCCAGCACAACGGCAATGAACACGCCGCAGCCGCTAAGCCATGTTTATTTTGGGCCCAGAATGGGATATTGAACGAAGCTACGCGTTGGCACACCCAAAATGAACAGTTTGCATGACCCGCATCGGATACGCGCGCACCTCCACCACCGACCAGAACCTTGCCGCGCAAATCGCCGCGCTCAAGACCGCCGGCTGCGACGTCATTCGCGAGGAACAGAAGAGCGGCGCCTCGCTGGCAGGCCGCCCGCAGCTCAACACGATTCTCGACTTCATCCATGCCGGCGAGACGCTCGTCGTCACCCGCATCGACCGGCTGGCCAGATCACTGCGCGATCTTCAGGTGATCGTGGACAGGCTCAAAGCCAAAGGTGCGCACTTGTTCGCGACCGAGCAGCCCGTCGACACCTCGACCGCCGCCGGCAAGGCCTTCTTTGACATGCTCGGCGTCTTTGCCGAGTTCGAGACCAATCTGCGGCGCGAGCGCCAGGCCGAGGGGATTACCATCGCCAAAAAGCGTGGCGTCTACAAAGGCCGGCCACCGAAGATCGACCGCGCTGAAATCATACGCCGACTGGAAGAGGGCCACGGCCCGACACGGATCGCACGCGATCTTGGCATCTCGCGTGGAACTGTCTACCAGGCGCGGAAAGGCGAACCAGAATGAGCAAAGGCAAGCACATAACCCGCCTGATCCCCGCAGCCTGCGAAGAAGTCCAATCCCGCATGCTCGAGGCTTGTCAAAAAATCGCCGCGGACCATGGGCTGGTCATCGAGAGCGCCGGATGGCGTGGCTTGGACTCTGGGTTTGCCTTCGAGCCCGTGTTCCGTGTCAGCGTTCCCGCTTCCGACGGCACGGCATTCAATCTCGAGAAGGACATGTTCGAGTTTCTGGCCGCACGCTACGGATTGGCTCCCTCGGACCTCGGACGCGAGTTTAGTACCGGAAGCGAACGGTTCCGGATCACCGGCATCGATCCCAAGCGGCCGCGATATCCTATCTCCGCCGAACGCATTCCCGACCGCCGGGGCTTCAAATTTACCGCCGAAAACGTCGCCATGTTGCTGCAAGCCCAGAGCAAGTCATGATGTTCTACACTTGTTCCGCAACTTGGCCAAAATCGCAGCTTCGGGCCGATTAGGCCAAGTGGCACGGGAAACCGGCGCCAGATATGGCGGCGTGCTCCATGTCGACTCGCTGACCGAAGCCGATGGCCCGGTGCCCAGCTATATCGACCTGCTCCGCGTCACGTCGGACACCATCGCCAGGGGGTTGATGCCATGAACGCGCAAGCTGCGGCGGCCATGGCCGAAGCGGGGCCGGATGTGGCGGGACCGGATGCCATGGGATCGGGTATCACAGAATCTGGCATCACGGTGACCGGCGCCACCGTCACCTATCGCGATGGTCATACCGCGCTCCGCGATGCCAGTTTCCAGATCCCCACCGGCACCATCACCGCGCTGGTGGGGGTGAACGGCGCCGGAAAATCGACCCTGTTCAAGGCGATCATGGGTTTCGTCCGGCTCGCCCGCGGCGATATCAGGGTGCTCGACATGCCGGTCGGCGCGGCGATGCGCCGCAACCTGATCGCCTATGTGCCGCAGGCCGAGGAGGTCGACTGGAATTTTCCGGTGCTGGTCGAGGATGTGGTCATGATGGGCCGCTATGGCCGGATGGGCATGATGCGCCGGCCCAGAGCGGCCGACCGCGAGGCGGTCGCGGCGGCGCTCGCCAGGGTCGACATGACAGCGTTCCGCAAGCGCCAGATCGGCGAGCTTTCCGGCGGCCAGAAAAAGCGCGTGTTTCTCGCCAGGGCGCTGGCCCAGGACAGCCGGGTCATCCTGCTCGACGAGCCCTTCACCGGTGTCGACGTCAAGACCGAGGACCAGATCATCCGGCTGCTGCGCGCGCTGCGCGACGAGGGCCGCGTCATGCTGATCTCGACCCATAATCTGGGCAGTGTCCCGGCGCCATGCTCATCGCCCCTGGCGCCATCGCCTTCCTTCTGACGCGCCGGTTCAGCACCATGCTGCTCCTCGCCACCGGCATCGCCGTCGCCGGATCGCTGCTCGGCGTCTATCTGTCGTTCTTCGTCGACAGCGCGCCGGCGCCGACCACCGTGCTCGTGCTCTCGATCGGGTTCGTGCTGGCCTTCGCCGGCACCATCCGGCACGCGAAGATTCTACCTGAAACAATAAGTTAGAGAAATTTTCGTGAGCCAGGGCAAACGGAAATTCCTCTATCGCCCCCACCCGTCCAGCACCTCCTCCAACAGATCCAGCGACAATTCCACGGCCCGCAGCCGCACACCGCCGCGATCGGTTTCAGGGAAGTTGACGCGGCGATGGCAGGTCGGGCGGTTGCGGGCCGCCACCGCCACATGCACCAGACCGGGTTCGTCGCCGGGTGCGCCGGCGCCGGCGAAGCCGGTGGTGGCGACCGCGATATCCGCGATCGCCCGCGCCAGCGCGCCTTCGGCCAGCGCCCGCGCCACCGGTTCCGACACCGGCCCCGGATCGTCCAGCAGTGCCTGCGGCACGCCCAGAAGTTCGTGCTTGGCGGCGTTGCTATAGACCACGAAGCCCCGTTCAAAGGCGTGCGAACAGCCCGGCACATCGGTGAACAGCGATGCCAGCAACCCGCCGGTGCAGCTTTCGGCGGTGGCCAGCCTGAGATTGCGGGCGCAGGCCGCCGTCAGAAACCGGTGCACCCGTGCGTCCAGATCGGCCGGCAGGGCCACGGTCTCGGTCATTGCCGCGCTCCGCCCTCACGGCCAGGCTCCGGCGCCGGCTGCTGGTCGTGCTCATTGTCCTGATACTGGTCGGACTGAATGGCCTTGCCATCGCGGCCGCGCGCGTCGGTATGGCGCGATTTGTCGCGGTTCGACAACACCTTGCCTTCCTCGATGCCCTCGGGCGGCAGATCGGTCATGGCACCGGCGCCAGAGCCTTTGCCCTGGGCGCCCGCGCCGATGTGTTTCTTGCTTGCATTGGCCACGGGGGTGGCTCCCTGATTGGATTGATCCCCCACGCCGGCATCAACGCCGGGTGGTGCGGTCGGCCTGCGGGGATTTGGAAATGCCGCCCTGGGGCGTGGTGTCGTTGCCGACATCGCCCTCCATGGTGTTGCGGCCCTGATCCTGCGCCAGGTCGTTGGCATCGACGCCGGCACGGGTGGTGCCGCGGCTGCCGCCGATCATCGGGTTGCCGCGCAGGTCGGCATCGCTCGGCCGTTCGGTCTTGGGATGTTTCGACATGTCGTCTGCCTCCGGTGGATGTGTCCGGAACGCGGGCCGGCGGGGGCCGCTCAGCCGCCCTTCTTCGCCGGCTCGTGCGTGTGATGGCGGTCGCGCTCGCCGCCGCCGCCCGAGACGCCGCTGCGATGGCGGTTCTCAGGGTCGGCCTGCGGCTTTTCAACCGCCAGCGGTGCCTTGGCGTTCTCATGCGAGGCGCCGGGGCCGCCCTGGCGGATGCTGGCCGGGGTTTTGGATGACGTGGACATGGACGGGCTCCCTCAGCGGTCCTGCTGATAGCCTTGATGGGTGGTGCCCTGGCGGCTGGCGCCCTGCTGCCCCTGCTTGTCGGGGTTGGGCGCGCCATGCGTGCCCTTGGGCGCATCATCGGTGGAGACATGCGGATCTTCACCGGTGCCCTTGGGGCTGCGATTGGCCGGTGGCACCGGCGGCAGTTTGCTCGACATTGCTAGGCTCCCGGTCTGTTGGGGCATGGCGGGCGCGATCACGATTTCGACGCGTGCTCGGGCTTTCCCTTGCGGTCGGTCGCGGCCATGTCGTGCAGCTCTTTCTCGCTCATCGACTTGACCATCGATTTCGACGCGCCCTTCAGGTCACTGACCTTGGTGTCGCCACGCTTGGCCGACAAGGCGGCCCCGGCGGCTTTCTGCTGGGCTTTCGATTTCGCGGGCATGGTTCATGACCCTTCGTCTGTCGGCCGTGGACGGCCATCAGCCTTTCAACACCCGACGGCCGCGAAGGTTTCACCGGCGCTTGACGGGGCCGGGAAATTCGATCCTAATTATCATAATAAATAGCATCGATCGCCGCTTCGGCGGCCTGTGACACGGAGGCCCATGCATGACGGCGACGCCGGCGCGACGCAGCCAGAGCCAGACCCTGCGCCGCCGCCAGAAGCTGTCGGAGCTGATCGTCGAGGACGTGAAGCGCCGCATCGTCACTGAAAAACTGAAGCCCGGCGACCGGCTGCCAGGCGAGGCCGAGCTGATCGCCGAACATGGCTGCGCCAAGGCCACGGTGCGCGAGGCGCTGAAGGGGCTGGAGGTGGAAGGGCTGGTGGTCAGCCGCACAGGCCCCGGCGGCGGTGCCTATCTGGCCGAGCCCACCCATGACCACGCCTCGCGCGCCTTGCGCAATTTCCTGCATTTCCGGCATCCCGACAGCCATCAGATCTATGCCCTGCGCAAGCTGATCGAGCCCGAGGTCGCGGTGCTGGCGGTGGGCCGGCTGACCGACGCCGATTACGCGGCGCTTGAGGACAACATCGCGCTCTGCGCCCACGAGCCGGTGAGCGAGGATGAACAGCGTGTCCAGCGCATCGCCGAGATCGAGTTCCACAATGTGCTGGCCGATGCCTGCCCGAACCCGATCTATGGCTTCCTGGGCCGGTTCCTGAACGAGTTGCTGCGCGATGTGGTGGTGTTGAAGAAGGTCTATGTGCCCGAACGCCACCAGTTCGGCGCCGCCAATGTCGATTACCACCGCCAGATCGTCGACGCCTATCGCCGCGCGGATGCAGACGCGATCCGCCGGCTGATGACCGACCACATGTGCGACGCCGAAGACCATCTCGACGCCCTGGAGGCCGAGGTGGCCCGCCGCTTTCTGCTTGAGCCGGGGGCGGCCTGACCACCCCGGCGCCTTGACCGCCGAAGACCACAGACGACCGATCCGGCCACAGCCCGCGCGGGGAGCGTTGCGGGTTGTACAAATCCCCCAGAAGCCGGACGGTCCGACAACCAGCCCCCATCGCGGGGCACAAGACCATCCACGGGACATGGAGGCCCAGACCCATGATCATGAAACGTCGCACTTTTCTGAAGACCGGCCTTGCCGCCGGCTCGCTTCTGGCCGCCCCGGCCATCATCCGCAGCCGCGCCTTCGCCGCAGACCCCGTCACCATCCATGGCGTCAAGTCGATGTCGGGCGGTTTCGCCAGCTATGGCAAATTCGCCGAGATGGGCTCGAAGCTGGCCGTCGGCAGCTATGGCGACGTGCTGGGCGGCCCCGCCAGCTATAAGACCATCGACACCGAGGGCAATGCCGGCAAGGCGGTGCGCAAGGTGCAGGAAGCCATCCAGCAGGATGGCGCGCGCTTCTTCAACGGCTGCACATTGTCGTCCTCGGCACTCGCGGTCGGCAAGGAGGTCAATCAGGCGGGTGGCGTGTTCATGACCCCGGCCGGCGCCGACGAGCTGACCGGCAGCGACTGCAACCCCGGCACCTTCCGCTGGTCGGTGCCGACCTATGGCGCGATCGAACAGACCGTGCGGCCGCTGATCGAGGCGATGCCCAACGCGAAGCGCTGGTACACGATCACCCCGCAATATGTCTTCGGTGAGGCCCTGCTCGCCAATGCCAAGCGGATCTTCGCCGAAAAGGGCATCGAGCATGTTGGCAACAGCTATCACTCGCTGCAGGAGCAGGAATTCTCGGGCTATCTGACCAATGCGATGGGCCAGTCGCCGGATGTGCTGCTGATCCTGAATTTCGGCGGCCAGTCGTCGAACACGCTGCGTCAGGCGGTGAATTTCGGCCTGAAGAGCCAGATGACCATTCTGCTCGCCTGGTCAGCGGGTCTGGACCAGTTCCAGGAACTGGGCTCGGACGTGATCGAGGATGTCTATCTGGGCGCCCAGTACTGGCATCAGGTCGAAAGCCCGATGAATGTCGAGCTGGTGAAAAAGGTCCGCGAGGCCTATGGCATCACCGCGAATTATCCGCTGGCGGCCGATTATATCGGCACAAAGGTCATCCTCGACGCGATCAAGGCGGCCGGCAGCACCGATGGCGCCGCCGTGCGCAAAGCATTGTCGGGCATGACCTATGAAGGCCCGACCGGCACCGAGACCGTGCGTGCCGAAGACCATCAGGTGATCAAGGATTACTATCTGCTGAAGGGCAAGGCGGCCTCGGCCAGGGCCGATGACGATGATCTGGCCCGGATCGTCAGCAGCGGCCGGTCGTTCCCGGAAGGCGATGCCATCGCCTGCAAGATGGCCTGACCGGCGCCACGCCGGCACGACGCATGGCGGGCAGGCGGGGCGGTCACCGGATGACCGCCCCGCCGCCCGTCCGCTTTCCGGTCAGAGGCGGCACCCGATGCTCAACGTCTATCTGTTCCAGATCCTGAACGGTCTGGGGCTGGGGATGATCTATTTCCTCATCTCGGTGGGGCTGACGATCATCTTCGGTCTGCTCAATTTCGTGAACTTCGCCCATGGCGCCTTCTTTCTGGTCGGCGCCTATGTCTGCTACACCGCCGTCAGCCTGACCGGCAATTTCTGGCTGGCTCTGGTCGCGGGGCCGCTGGTGGTGGGTGCCATCGCCTGGGTCACCGAGCGGGCGTTGATCAAGCGGGTCTATCACCTGCCCCACACCTTCCAGATCCTGATCACGCTGGGCATCGCGCTGATCATCCAGGAAAGCGCGATCATGATCTGGGGCCCAGTCGGCAAAAGCGTGCCGGTGCCCGAGATGCTGCGCGGCGTGGTCCGCTTCGGCAATTTCGCCTATCCGGAATACCGGCTGTTCATGATCGCCTTCGCGGCGGTGATCGGCCTGGCGCTGTGGCTGCTGCTGGAACGCACCCGCTTCGGCGCGCTGGTCCGGGCCGGATCGGAAAATCCCGAACAGGTGGCGCTGCTCGGCACCAATATCTACCGGCTGTTCTCGCTGACCTTCGCCCTCGGCGTGGCGCTGGCCGGTATTGCCGGGGTGCTGTCGGCGCCGATCCGCGGCGCCCATCCGTTCATCGGCGCCGAGGTGCTGGGCATCGCCTTCGTGGTGGTGGTGATCGGCGGCATGGGCTCGTTCACCGGCGCGCTGGTCGGCAGCCTGCTGGTCGGTCTGGTGCAAAGCCTGATGACCAGCCTGTGGCCGCAAGGGGCCAGCCTGATGATCTATGGCGCCATGGCCGCCGTGATCCTGTGGCGTCCCTATGGCCTGTTCGGGAGGGCCTGAGGCCATGGCGCATCTGTCGAGCGATACGACCGCGTCATCGATACGCAACCCGCGCATCCTGAGCGGCATCACCCTGGCGGCGCTGGCCGCGGTCATCATTCTGCCGGTGGTGCTGCCATCGGCCACGCTCGCCACCGAGATCGTGATCTTCGCCATGGCGGCGCTGGCCTGCAACCTGCTGCTTGGCTATACCGGGCTGCTGTCCTTCGGTCAGGCGATCTTCTTCGGTACCGGCGCCTATCTGGCGTCGCTGGCCATGATCCATCTGGATATCGGGCTGATCGGCGCGCTGCTGATCGCCGGCGCCGGCGGCGCGCTGACAGCGGCCCTGGTCGGCACGCTGGCGATCCGGCGCACCGGCATCTATTTCGTCATGCTTACCCTCGCCTTCACCCAACTCGCCTATTTCGCCGCCTATACCCTCAGCGACTGGACCGGCGGCGATAACGGCCTGCTGGACGTGCCGCGCCCACCCCTGGCCATCGCCGGCATCGTGCTGGCCGATCTGTCCTCGCCGCTCGCCTTCTATGGCTTCGTCGCTGCGATCTATATGGCGATGTTCGTGGGCGCGCGGCGGATCATCAACTCGCCCTTCGGCAGCACCCTGGTCGCGATCCGCGAGAACACCGACCGCGCCGCCGCCGTCGGTTACGACACCCGCCAGTTCAAGATCCTGGCCTTCACCATTTCCGGCGCGCTGACCGGCATCGCCGGCGCGCTCTATGCCATGCTGCTCAACTTCGCGCCGCTGTCGAACATCGAGCTGCCGATGTCGGAAAACATCCTGATCATGACCATCATCGGCGGCACCGGGTCGCTGCTGGGCTCGATCCTGGGTTCGGCCGGCATCGTGCTGCTGGGCGACTGGCTGTCGGCGATCTGGCCGCGCTGGCATCTGCTGCTGGGCGTTGCCCTGATCGCTGTGGTGATCGTGATGCGCGGCGGCTTGTGGGGCGGCATCGAGGGCTTGATCGACCGCTGGCGCCAGCGCCAGAGCGGTTCCAAGGCGGAGGACCGGCCATGACCGCGCCATCCGGCGACATCCTGTTGCAGACCACCGGGCTTGAGCTTGCCTATGGCGCGTTCAAGGCGGTGGATGGTGTGGACCTGACCGTGCGCCAGGGCACCATTCACACCATCATCGGCCCCAATGGCGCCGGCAAGACCACCACCTTTCACTGCCTGACCGGGGAACGCCGGCCAACCGCCGGGCGGGTGACGTTCGACGGCCGCGACATCACCAACCGGCCACCGGAGGCGCGGGTCGGGCTTGGCATGTCGCGCTCGTTCCAGATCACCAGCCTGTTCCAGACCTTGAGCGTGCGCGAGAATCTGAGGCTGGCGGCGCAGGGCCGCGACGGCGCCCGGGCGCTGGCCTTCTGGCGACCGGTGACGTCGCGGCCCGATCACCTGAAGGTGGCCGACGAGATCATCGACCGCCTGCAACTGGGCGGCCGCGCCCATCTGCCGGCGGGCGAGTTGTCGCATGGCCAGCAACGGGTGCTGGAAGTGGGCATGGCGCTGGCCGCGCGGCCGAAGCTGCTGCTGCTCGACGAACCCACATCCGGCATGGGCATCGACGATATCCCGGTGATGACCCGGCTGATTGGCGAGCTTGGTCGCGACTACACCGTGATGCTCATCGAGCATAATATGAGCATCGTGATGTCGATCAGCGACGTGATCACGGTGATGCATCAGGGCCGGGTTCTGGTGGAAGGTCCGCCCGATCTGGTGCGCAATGACGACCGGGTCCGCAGCGCCTATCTGGGGGAGGCGGGGGCATGCTGACGCTCGACGACGTCCACGCCTATTACGGCAAAAGCCATGTGCTGGAAGGTGTCACCATGGAGGTGCGGGCGGGCGAGTTGGTCACTCTGCTCGGCCGCAACGGCGCCGGCAAGACCACCACGCTCCGCAGCATCGCCGGCATCACCACCACCACGGGCCGGATCAGCTTCGACAATCAGGATCTGCGCGGCCGCGAACCCTATGAAATCGCCCGGCGCGGGGTGGCGCTGGTGCAGGAGCATCGCGGCATCTTCGGCGTGCTGACGGTTGAAGAAAACCTGAAGATCGCACTGCGCAAGGGCGGCCGCTGGGGGCTGGACGATGTCTATGCCATGTTCCCACGGCTGCGCGAACGCCGCCGCAATGGCGGCCGGGCGCTGTCGGGCGGCGAACAGCAGATGCTGGCCATGGCCCGCGCCCTGGTCAACAATCCGCGCATCCTGTTGCTGGACGAGCCCACCGAGGGTCTGGCGCCGGTGATCGTCGACGAGATCGTCCGGATCCTGAAGGCGATCCGCGAAAGCGGCATGCCGGTGCTGCTGGTCGAGCAGAATCTGGCGGTCTGCGAGGCGCTGGCCGATCGTCATTACATTCTGGAACAGGGCCGGATCGTCTATACCGGCAGCGCACAGGCCTTCAAGGCCGACCGGGCGGTGCGCGACCGCTATCTCGCCCTCAGCCAATAGCCACTGTAGCCACTGTCCGCCAACGAGAAGAAGGTCATACCCCATGTCCGAACATCCTGTCGTGCCGGCTCCCGTCGCTCCGGATGCAACCGATCTCGGCACGCTGGGTGCCGGCGATCTGCTCAGGCTCTATCGCCGCAAGGCCGCCTCGCCGGTTGAGGCGACACGCGCGGCACTGGACCGGATCAGCCGGTTCAATCACGCGGTCAACGCTTATGTGCTGGTCGATGAGGACGCGGCCATGGCCGATGCCCGCGCCTCGGAAGCCCGCTGGATGGCAGGCGCGCCGGCAGGGCCGGTCGATGGCGTGCCGTCCTCGATCAAGGATCTGACCTTCACCCGCGGCTGGCCGACCCGCAAGGGATCGAAGACCATCGCGGCCGACGGCCCGTGGGATGTCGACGCGCCGTTCACCGCCCATATGCGCGCGGCGGGCGCCGTGATCCTGGGCAAGACCGCAACACCGGAATTCGGCTGGAAGGGTGTCACCGACAGCCCGCTGACCGGCATCACCCGCAACCCGTGGAACACCGCCACCACCGCCGGCGGCTCCAGCGGCGGCGCCGGGGCGGCGGCGGCATTGAACATGGGCGTGCTGCATCAGGGTTCCGATGCCGGCGGGTCGATCCGCATCCCCTGCGCCTTCACCGGCACCGCCGGCATCAAGCCCACCTTCGGCATCATCCCGCAATGGCCGGCCAGCGCCATGGGCACCACCTCGCATCTGGGGCCGATGACCCGCACCATCGCCGACAGCGCGCTGATGATGACCGTGGTCGGCCAGCCCGATGACCGCGACTGGTATATGGGCGCGCCGATAACGCAGGACTGGACACTGTCGCTGGAACGCGGCATCCGCGGCCTGCGCATCGCCTATAGCCGGACGCTGGGTTATGTGTCGGTCAATCCCGATGTCGCGCGCGCGGTGGATGCGGCGGTGGCGGTGCTGGCCGATCTGGGGGCGATCATCGACGAGGTCGATCCGGGCTTCGACGACCCGCTTGAGATCTTCAACGCCCACTGGTTCACCGGTGCCGCCAAGATCCTGGCCAATATGGCCCCCGATCAGCGCGCGCTGGTCGATCCGGGCCTGCGCCGGGTGGCGGAGCTGGGTGCCGGCGTCGGCACGGTCGACTATCTGCGCGCGGTCGATGCCAGGGTGGCGCTGGGCGAGCGGATGGCAGCCTTCCACCGCACCTACGACCTGCTGATCACCCCGACCCTGCCCATCACCGCCTTCGCCGTCGGCCACGACGTGCCGCCCGGATCGGGGCTGGAGCACTGGATGCAGTGGACGCCGTTCAGCTATCCGTTCAACCTCACCCAGCAGCCGGCGGCATCGGTGCAATGCGGTTTCGGCGATGACGGCATGCCGGTGGGCCTGCACATCGTGGGGCCGCGCTTCCGCGACGATCTGGTGTTCCGCGCCGCCCACGCCTTCGAATCCGCCCGCCCGCCCCGCTTCCCGGCAGCACCGGTCGAGGATCTGGAGGCTCGGTAGTATCCGCATGGCCCGCTCCGCGACCCCCCTGAGGACACATCACATCCCCGGCAGGTTCGCGGAGCCTGGCCGCTTGTTATCCGCCGCTTGCCGACATATCGAGATTCCCGGTCTGGGTCACCCCGGCCGCGACATAGCCACCATCAACCACCAGCACATCGCCATTGACATAGCCGGCCTCGGGACCGGCGAGATAGGCGACCGCGGCGGCGATATCCGAGGACTGGCCCATGCGTCGGGCCGGAATCATCGGCAGAAACGCCGCGACCGTCGCCTCGGTATAATTCGCCTGCGTCAGCGGGGTGACGATCGGGCCGGGCGCGACGGCGTTTGCGGTGACCCCGTAAGGCCCAAGCTCCAGCGCCATCTGGCGGGTCAGCCCGATCATCGCCGCCTTCGAGGTGCCATAGGCCGTCCGTCCCACCCCGGCGCGGATGCCGCTGACCGAGGCGATGTTGACGATCCGGCCATAGCCCTGCCGCACCATCGCGCGCCCGGCACGTTGTGCGCAGAGCAGGGTGCCGGTGACATTGACCGTCATCACCCGGGTCCAGTCCTCGGCCGGAAAGTCGAGGAAGGCATGCAGCGACGCGATACCCGCGTTGTTGACCAGCACATCGACAGGCTTGTCCCAGGCCTCGGCGGCGGCGAAGGCCGCCTCGACCGAGGCCGCGTCGGCGACGTCGAGCCGCTGGCCCATCGCCTTGCCGCCGTCCACAGCAATCAGGCGAAGGGTCTCATCAATACCCGCCTCGGAAATATCGGTGACGACGACCCGGGCGCCAAGCCGGGCCAGCCGTATCGCCACCCCCTGCCCGATCCCTGAGCCGGCCCCCGTCACCAGGGCAACGCCATATTCCATGATCCCGTCTCCCCCCGCCATCATGCGCCGGCTTCGTAAAGGGTCACGACCGCCGCGCCGCCAAGCCCCAGATTGTGCTGCAACGCCAGCCGCGCGCCCTCGACCTGCCGGTCCCCGGCGCGGCCGCGCAATTGCTGCGTCAGTTCATAGCACTGGGCCAACCCGGTCGCGCCCAGCGGATGGCCTTTCGACAGCAGCCCGCCCGAGGGGTTGGTGACGTAGCGGCCGCCATAGGTGTTGTCGCCGTCCATGACGAATTTCTCGGCTTCGCCCTCGCCGCAAAGGCCCAGCCCCTCATAGGTGATCAGTTCGTTCTGGGCGAAACAGTCGTGCAGTTCGATCACGTCGATATCCTCAGGCCCGATACCCGCCGCCTCATAAACCGTCCGCGCCGCCTTGCGCGTCAGATCGGCGCCGACCACCTCGATCATGTCGCGGCTGTCGAAGCTGCCGGGACGGTCGGTGGTCATCGCCTGCGCCCGGATGCGCACCGTCGCGTCCAGCCCGTTGCGCCGGGCGAAGTCTTCCGACACCACCAGCGCCGCCGCGGCACCACAGGTCGGCGGGCAGGCCATGGGGCGGGTCATCACCCCGGGCCAGATGGTCTGGGCGTTCATTACCTCCTCGACGCTCATCTCCCGGCGGAACACCGACAGCGGGTTGCGCGCGCCATGGCGGCTGGCCTTGGCACGGATGGCCGCGAAGGTTTCAAGCCGGGTGCCATAGCGCTCCATATGCGCCTTGCCCGCGCCGCCGAAGTATTTCAGCGTCATCGGCAGATCCGACGCGCCGATCAGCGCATCGGTGACCGCGTCGAATTCACCGAGCGGCGAGGGCCGGTCGGTGAACACCGTGCCCAGCGCGCCCGGCGTCATCTGTTCGAACCCCACCGCCAGCACGCAATCGGCCACGCCGCTTTCCACCGCCTGCCGCGCCAGGAACAGCGCGGTCGAGCCGCTGGAACAGTTGTTGTTCACGTTGACGATGGGAATGCCGGTCATGCCGACGCGATAGATCACCCGCTGGCCGCTGGTGCTGTCGCCATAGACATAGCCGGCATAGGCCTGCTCCACGGCCTCGAACCTGATCCCGGCATCGTCGAGCGCCAGACGGATCGCCGCCTCGCCCATGGCGTCATAGGGCGCCGAGGCGCCGGGCTTTGCGAAGGGAATCATGCCGACGCCGGCAATGAGTGTGGTCATGTCACGCCTCCTTGGGTCAAAGCGTCTTCGAGGCCGGCTCGGTCTCGGCCAGCATCCGGCGCAGTTCGGTCTTCAGGATCTTGCCGTAGCTGCTTTTCGGCAGCGACGGGACGAAACGATAGGATTTCGGGCGTTTGAACCGGGCGATCCGCTCCAGGCAGAACCGGTCCAGCGCCTCGGCGGTCACCCCGTCCTCGGCGACCACGAAGGCCACGACCTCTTCGCCCCAGTCGGCATGCGGGCGGCCCGTCACGTTGGCCTCAGTGACGCCGGGATAACGCAACAGCACCTCCTCGACCTCGCGGGGATAGATGTTCGACCCGCCCGAGATGATCACATCCTTGGACCGGTCCTTAAGCGTCAGCACGCCTTGTGCGTCGAGACTGCCGATATCGCCGGTATAGAGCCACCCATCGCGCAGGGCCGAGGCGGTGGCTTCAGGGTTCTGCCAATAACCGGACATCACCACGTCACCGGACACGATCACCTCGCCCGGCATATCGGGCGCGCAGTCGGCGCCGGCGTCGTCGACCACGCGGACGGTAACACCGGTGCGGGCGATGCCGACCGAGCCGAGCCAGCTATCGGGCGTGTCCACCCCCAGGACGTGCCGCGGCAGATAGCTGATCGTGCAGGGCACCTCACCCTGGCCATAGCCGATCCAGATGCGCGGCCCCAGCAGGCCGAGCGCCCGGCGCAGATCCTCGACATAGATCGGCGCGCCGCCGCAGAAGATCAGATCGAGATTGGCGATCGCGCTCTCATCCAGCGCCGGACAGGCGATGAAGCGATTGAGCATCGTCGGCGCGGCAAAGAAGGACGACCGCGGAAAGCGGTGCAGCAGCGCCACCAGTTCGTCGGGATCGAACCCGCCGCTTTCCGGCACCACGTTGGCGGCACCCCGCCGCACGAAGGGCAGCGCGAACAGGCCCGCCGCATGCGACAGCGGCGCCGGATGCAGGGCTGCCGAGTCTTCCGTGACCGGGCCGATATCGGCCAGAAAGCTTGCCGTCATCGCCCAGAGATTGCGGTGGCTCAACACCGCGCCCTTGGGCCGGCCGGTGGTGCCGGAGGTATAGAAGATCCAGGCGGGATCCTCGGGCGCGACCCGTGCCGGAGCAAAGGCGGCCGGCCCGGCCATCAATGCCGCATAAACGGCACCATCGACAGCGACCGTTCCGGCGAAACCGGCCATCTCTCCGGCCTTGTCGGTGAACAGCAGGCTGGCGCCGCTGTTCGACAGGACATACTCCACCTCGGCCGGATGCAGTTTGGCGTTGACCGGCACCGCGACACAGCCCGCCGCCCAGATGCCGAACAGCATCTCGAAATATTCCGGGCGATTGCCCATATAGATCACGACACGCCCGCCCCGGGGCACGCCCCGCGCGCGCAGGCCGGCTGCCAGCGCGGCAGCGCGATCGCGCAGCCCGGCATAGGTGCAAACTGTCGCACCGCCCAGGCAGACCGCGGGCCGGTCGTCGAAGGTTCGGGCGGATTGCGCCAGAAGTTCGGAGATATTCATGTCACGCCCTCAGATCTTCCGCGCCTGGCCCTGCCAGAAGACATCCCGGATGTCCTTCTTGCGCACCTTGCCCACGGGGCTGCGCGGCAGCTCGTCCCAGATCGCCACCGATTTCGGTGCCTTCACGCTGCCGAGTTGCTGCTTGCAGATGCGGATGATCTCGTCGGGGTCCAGCCGGGCGCCCGGCTTGAGTTCGATCACCGCCTTGACCGCCTCGCCCCATTTCTCGTCGGGCACCCCGATCACCGCGCAATCCTGCACGGCGGGATGCGCCCAGATCACCTGTTCCACCTCCGACGGATAGACGTTGAACCCGCCCGAGATGATCATGTCCTTCTTGCGGTCGACGATGTAGAGATAACCGTCCGCGTCCAGATATCCGACGTCGCCGGTGTGATGCCAGCCATGCTGCGAGACGTCGGCCGTCGCCTCGGGGTTCTTGTAATACCCCTTCATCACCAGATTGCCGCGCACCACGATCTCGCCACGCGCGCCCCGGGCCATCAGCTTGCCGTCATCATCCATGATCGCCACCGGCGTCAGCAATGTCGGCCGTCCGCAACTGGCGAGGCGGTGTTCGCGCGCCGGATCGCCCAGCACCAGATGGTCCTCGGGCGTCAACAGCGCGCAGAACATCGGCGATTCGGCCTGGCCGAAGCTCTGCATCATCACCGGACCGAAGATCTTCAGGCACTGCCGCAACTTGTCGACGGCCATCGGCGCCGCCGCATAGATGAAGCCGCGCAGCGACGGGAAGCTGCGATCCTCGATCCCCGGCTCCGAGAGCAACATGTAGATCGCCGTCGGCGGCAGGAAAAGATGGGTGACCTCCTCACGCGCGATCGTGTCGAGCACCCGCGCCGCATCGAACCCCGGCAGAATGATGTTGCGCGCGCCGGCCGCCATCAGGACAACCGCCATCAGCCCGGCGGCATGGGTCATCGGCGTGACCAGCAGGTGCACCGGCGCGGGGCCAGCATCCAGACCGGCATAGAAATTGGCGATCATCGTGCCCCAGTTCATCTGGGTCAGCATGATTCCCTTGGGCCGCCCCGTGGTCCCGCCCGACGAGAGAATGCCGACCAGATCGTCCGGCCCCAGCTTCACATCCGGATCGGTGTCGGCGGCATCGGCCAGCCAGTCTTCCAGCCAGGGCCCCGCCGACCCCGCCCGGTCGAGGCAGATGAACCGCCGGATCTTCGGGCACAGCGCCTTGATCCGGTCCAGCACAGGTTCGAAGCTGCTGTGATAGAACAGGATCTCGACGTCGTTGTGATCGAGGATATAGGCGTTCTCGTCGATGCCGTTCTTTGCGTTCACCGGCACCCAGACGGTGCCGGAGCGGAACAGACCCAGCATCGCCTCGAATCCGCTCACACAGTTGGGGCTGTAGATGCCAGCCATGCGCCCGGGGCCGAACCCCTCGGCGGCGATGGCGTTGGCAAAGCGGAAGCTGCGCGTCTGCACGTCGCGATAGCGCCGGCTGACCTCGTCATCCTCCAGGCAGACGCGGTCAGGGTTGATCCAGACACCCCGGTCGAAAAAGTCGATCAAGCGCATGAGGCCCTCCTATCGTTGCAGCAGCGTGATCACCGCCACCGCTTCCTCGTATCCATGGAAACCGCCGCCGTTCTCGGCGAGCCCGACGCGCGCGCCCTCAACCTGGCGCGGCCCGGCCTCACCCCGCAACTGCGTGACCAGTTCGTAGATCTGCGCCAGACCGGTCGCCCCGATCGGATGGCCGCGCGATTCGAGCCCACCCGACACATTGATCGGAATGCGCCCGCCAAGGGTGGTCGCACCCGAGGCGGCGAGCCGCCCACCCTCGCCCATCGGGCACAGCCGCAGAAGTTCGGCCTGCTGCAATTCGGCGAAGGCGGTCGCATCGTGCACCTCAACCACCGAGACATCCTCGGGCGCGATCCCCGACAGCTCATAGGCCCGGTCCACTGCCCTCCGGCAGATATGGCGGTCGAGATCTTCGGGCGCCCGGTCCGAGCCGGCGGCCTGCACGCTGGCGGCGATCCGCACCGCCCGGGTCAGGCCCATCTGCCGCGCCTTCTTCTCGGAAACCACGATCGCCGCCGCCGCGCCATCGCTGATCGGCGCGCACATCGGCAGGGTCAGCGGCCAGGAAATCTCGCGCGCGGCCAGCACCTCGTCCACCGTCATCGCCGTGCGATATTGCGCCTTGGGGTTCAGCACCGAATGGCTGTGGTTCTTGGCCGCGACCTGCGCGATATCCGCCTGGGTGGTGCCGAAGCTGCCCATGTGGAACCGCGCGAGCGCCGCATAGACATCCATGAACACGCTGCGCTGACCCGGTTCCACCGCGCGCTCCGGCGGCTGCATCGCCTGTCCCAGCCGTTCCAGCCGCGCGATCTGGCCCTTGACGTCGCTGACGTCCCAGGCGCCGTCGAAGATGGCGAAGGACAGGGCACGATCGGGCGCGTTCATCTTGTCCGCGCCCACGGCCAGCGCCACATCGCCCTGCCCTGAGGCGATATAGGCCACCGCCGCGTTCAGCGCGGTGCTGCCGCTGGCGCAGGCATTCTCGACATTGGTGATCGACAGGTTCTGAAACCCCAGCCTGCGCAGGGCAAGCTGGCCACGCACAAGATGCTGGCCCTCGACCACGCCTTGCGAGGCGTTGGCGAAATAGGCCGCCCCGACGTCGCCCGGCGTAAGCCCGCTATCGGCCAGCGCCTCGGTTACCGCGTCACCGGTGAGGTCGGCCAGGCTGCGGTTCAGGAAGCGCCCGAAATGCGACATCCCGACTCCGACGATATACGTCTTTTCCATGTCGTTCCCTCAAAGGCTGATCAGTTTTTCGATGTCGTCGCGGTTGGCCTGCAACTGGGCGGTCGTCCCGGTCCACCGGATGGCGCCGTGGTCGATCACATATTGCCGGTGGGCCAGCTTCATCGGCACGCGCAGGTTCTGCTCAACCAGCAACAGCGCCATGCCCTCGGCGTTGATCAGGCGCATCGCCTCAACCAGTTGATCGACGATCAGCGGCGCCAGCCCTTCGGTCGGCTCGTCCAGCAGCAGCACCTCGGGGTTGGTCAGCAGCCCGCGCGCGATGGCGAGCATCTGCTGCTCGCCACCCGACAACGTGTCGCCGGGCTGGGCCGCCCGCTCGCGCAGCACCGGAAACAGCTTGTGGACCCGGGCCGCGTTCCAGCCGCCCTTCCGGCCCATCACCGTGGCGATGCGCAGGTTCTCGTCCACCGACAGATTGGAGAAGATCCGCCGGTCCTCGGGCACATAGGCGATGCCCAGCCGGCCGAGCTGGTCCGGGCGCAGCGCGGTCACGTCGCCGCCCTTCCACAGCCGCCGCCCTCCGGTCGCGCGGTTGAGGCCGATCATGGTTTTCAGAATGGTGCTCTTGCCCGCGCCGTTGCGTCCGATCAGCGACACCACCTCGCCCGGCTCGATCCCCAGCGACACGTGGTGCAGGGCCTGCGCCTTGCCATAGAAGACATCGCAGCCCTCCAGTGCCAGCAGCGTCATGCCTCGTCTCCCAGATAGGCCGCCCGCACCGCCGGATTGGCGCGGATATCCCCAGGGCTGCCCGAGGCCAGCAACTGGCCCTGCACCATCACCACGATCTCGTCCGAGACCTGCATCACCACATCCATGTTGTGCTCGATCAGCAGCACGGTGCGGCCCTTCACGATCTGCCTGATCAGGCCGATCGCCCGGTCGAGCTGATCATGCCCGACCCCCGCCAGCGGTTCGTCCAGCAGCAGCACCCGCGGCTCGCTCAACAGCGACAACCCCACTTCCAGCGCGCGCTGGTCGCCATGCGACAGATATTCGGCCGGCCGATGCGCCAGCGCGGTCAACCCCACCTCTTCCAGCACCCGTTCGGCCTGTTCACGCACCGCCGTGAACCGGCTGGCCGGCAGCCAGAAGGGCTGCAACCGATAGCGATGGGCGAAGGCCGCGATCTGAAGATTTTCCAGCACCGACATGCCTGCGAAGATCTTGGTGATCTGGAAACTGCGCCCCAGCCCGCTGCGCGTGCGCCGGTGCACCGACAGATGCGTCACGTCCCGGCCGTCGAGCCGGACACGCCCGCCGCTCAAGGCGGCGTGGCCCGAGAGCGCGTTCATCAGCGTGGTCTTGCCCGCGCCGTTCGGCCCGATCAGCCCGTAAAGCCGCCCCGGCTTGAAATCATGAGTGACGTCGTTGACCGCCTTCAGCCCGCCGAACGACACCTGGATGTTCTCGCAACTCAGCGAGCCCGCGGTCATGGCGCGCCCCCCTCGTCGCGGTCGCGGGCGCCGTCGAACAGCCCGGCGATGCCATTGCGCAGGAAGATGGTCGCCAGGATGAAGATCAGCCCCAGGATGCCATACCAGTATTGCGTGACCTGGCTCAGTTCCTCCTTCAGCAGCTCGAATACCGCGACACCCAGGATCGGCCCCAGCAGGGTGCCCTTACCGCCCAGAACGGTCATGATCAGCACGTCGCCGGACGTGCTCCAATGCAGCATCTGCGGGCTGATATAGAACATCAGCGAGGCCAGCAGCGCGCCCGCCACGCCGGCATAGGCGCCCGACACCACGAAGGCCTGCTGCCGCAGGGCGTGCACGTTATAGCCAAGCTGTGCCGCGCGGGTGTCGTTGGCCTGCACCGCCCGCAGCGCCCGGCCGAAGGGCGACGCCCGCAGCAGGGCCATGATCGCAAGGCCGATCAGGAAGACCACGACGATGAAGCCGTAATAGTTGCGGTTGTCGTAGAAATCGATGCCGAACAGGTCGGGGCGCGGCACGCCGGCGATCCCGTCCAGCCCGCCGGTGATGGCGCGCAGCTTGTTCGAGGCCAGGATGTACATCATCTGCGCCAGCGCCAGCGTCAGCAGCGCGAAGAACAGGCCCGACACCCGAAGCGCGAACAACCCCATGGCGAAGGCCAGCAGCGCGCCGCCCAGGGCGGCGGCGGCCAGCGCGGGCAGGAAGCTGACCTGATAGCTCAGCATCAGCACGGTCATGGTATAGCCGCCGGTTCCCAGCAGCGCCGCATGCCCGAACGACAGCATCCCGGTCACGCCGAAGACCAGATCGAAGCCGATGGCGAACAACGCCCAGATCAGGATCAGGCTGACCAGGTTCACCCATTGCTCGCCGGGCAGAACGAACGGCACGGCGATCATCGCCGCGACGATCAGGGCCATCAGCATCCGGCCCATGGCTCTGCGTGTCATGCCGCGCGCCCCTTATAGCTGAACAGGCCCGCGGGGCGGAACATCAGCGTTCCGATCAGCAGGGCGAAGGTCAGAAGTTCGACCCATTCGGTGGCATAGGTATAGCCGGCGGCCCGGGTCATTCCCAGCAGCAGCGACGCGAAGATCGCGCCGCGGATATTGCCCAGCCCGCCGATGATGACCACGACGAAACAGTCGATGATCACGCTGAACCCCATGCCCAGCTCGATCGGCACCAGAGGTGCCGTGATCGCGCCGCCAAGCGCCGCAAGGTAAGATCCCAGCGCGAAGACGCCGGTGCGGACCCGGTTCACGTCGATGCCCAGCGTCCGCGCCATGTCGGGGTCCGAACTGGCCGCGCGGATGATCATGCCCCACTTGCTGCGGTCGAGCAGCAGGAACAGCCCCAGCGACACCGCGGCGCCAAAGACGATGACGAACAGCCGATAGGCCGGAATCTGGCTGCCGAACAGGGCCACCGGCGCCGACAGCAGGTCGGGCGTCGGCACCTGCTTATAGTCCAGGCCCCAGATCAGCTTGGTCGCGTCATCGATCACCAGGATCAGGCCGAAGGTCAGCAACAACTGGAAGATATGGTCGCGGGAATAGACCCGCTTCAGCGTCGACATCTCGATCAGCGCGCCCAACCCCGCGATGACCACCGGCGCCATAAGCAGCCCCAACCAGAACGATCCGGTCGTCTGGACGATCTGAAAGCTGGCATAGGCGCCCAGCATGTACAGCGCGCCATGGGCGAAGTTGATCACACCCAGCATGCCGAAGATCAGCGTCAGACCCGCCGACAGCAGAAACAGAAGAAAGCTCAGGCTCAGCCCGATAATGATCGTGGACATATCCGCACCATCCCGAAACAGCAGACGGGCGACGGACCCGAAGCCCGCCGCCGCCCAGATGCGTCCGTCCGTTCAACAGGCGTCGAACAGGCGGTCGGCCGGGAAGATTTCGGTGATCTTCATGGTCAGTTCCGGCATCGGTGCCTCGCCCTTGACCACCTCGCCCCAGAGCCCGACCTGCGAGGCCTGATGGTCGCAGGCGCGCATCTCCTTGCGGCCCTCGACCGAGTTCTCATAGACGCTATTCGCGAAGGCCTTGACCCAGACATCTGCGTCCCAGCTGTCGGTCTGTTCCACCACGTCCAGCCACCAGCGTAGCCCGTCATAGGCTTCGCCCGCGAAGCTCGACGGAAACGCGCCATGCGCGTCTCGATAGGCATCGACGAAGGCATTGTTTGCCGGATTGTCGAGGCTGTAATGATAGCGCACGCCGGAATTCACCCCCAGCGCGGCCGGCCCGGTCGCGGCGGCAAAGACGTCGTCCTGCAGCACCGGGCCGAAGATCACCCTGTCCTTGCCCAGCGCGACCTGCCCGGCCTGCTTGACGAAGGTGATGCCGTCATTGCCGGTGGCCATGACCGCGATACCGTCGGCGTCGGATCGCGCCATCTTGTCGATGATCACCGAGAAATCGCGGTTGCCCAGCGGCGCGTAATCATTGCCGACGATCTCGACCCCGGCGGCCTTCGCCATCTCCGCGAACTGCTCGAAGCTGCTGCGCGTCGCCTGATAATCGGCCGTCACCGCATAGATCTTCTTCAGCCCGCGCGACTTGACGAACTCCATCGACATCTTGATTTCCATGCCGAGCGTGTTCGACGTCCGGAAGGAATAGGGTGCGCCGCCCCGCTCGGTGATCGCGTCATCGGCCGAGATGGTGACGAGATGGGGCACCTTGCGCTGGGTCGACAGGCTTTGCAGCGCCAGCGTCGAGGCCGAGCCGACCGCGCCGAACATCATCTGCGCGCCTTCCGCCAGCAGGCGGCTGGCCTTCTGCACCGCGGGCTGCGGCTTGGTCTCGTCATCCTCCCAGGTGAAGCGGATCGGCTTGTCCAGCACCTTGCCGCCGCGCTGTGCGACGGCGAGTTCGGCGCCCTTGCGCATGTCCTTGCCGATCAGACCATAGGCCCCCGAAAAGGCGAGAATGGCGGCGATATGGAACTCGTCCATCGTCCTGGCGCGCAGCATCGGCACAGGCAGCGTGGTGGCAAGAGCCGCAGCACCGGCCACGCGCAGAAAATCTCGGCGTTTCATGTTTCCTCCCAGGGATGTAACCCTCGAACGATCCGCCTGACATGAGCGAGAGCCGGCGCCCGGGATCATCCACAGGCGTCTGCCGTCGACTTATACGCAGGCATGATAGGAGCTGTCAGTTTCGGCCAATTGATCGTCACCTGTGCCACCCAGTCTCCCGGTTGGAACCGCGCGCCTCAAAACACCCGCTTTTCAACGGGATGAGCCTTCTGTCGCTTGTCTCCCAGGGATCAGGATGACAAGCTTCCGGCTGATTGAGAATGTTCGGGCATGCCAATAATTTGACTTTTTCTGCCAATCTGTCACGCTCGACACGAGTGTGAAATTATTAGGGCATACCATGAAGGTTGGTCTGATCCAAAGCATACGCCTTCCAAACCAGAGCATTCGGATCATGGCCGAAATTCTGGTCGAACATGGCATTGATCCCTTGCCGCTGGCGACTGAGGCAGGCCTGACCCCTGATGTCCTGCATGACCCCTGGAGCACGCTCAACGGCTATCAGGAGCTGGCGTTTCAGCGGCTGTTCTGGCGCGCGACGCAGCAGATTCCGGGCATCGGCTTCCTGACCGGGCTGCGCTACAGCCTGATCGCCTATGGCCCGCTCGGGCTGGCCGTGCTGGTCTCACGCGATGTCACCGAGGGCTTGTGCACCTTCGCCGCGATGCAGGGGCTGGGATATGCGCTGTTCGAATACGACATCCTGATGAAGGACGACATCGCCGTCACCTTCTTGGCCAATGACGACTACGTGCCTGCCGGGCTGATGGAATTCCTGCACGAGCGCCTGCTCGGTTCGGCGCTGACCTTCTTTCGCGACATGCGGCAGGCAAATCTACCGGTTCGCCTGATTGAAAGCCGGCTCGACCGGCCCAGGGGCTGGATGGGCCTGGAAGACCGCTGGCAGGCCGAGATCGTCTACCGGGCGCCGCGGAGCTGTTTCCATTTTGCCGACGGCGTCGGTGCCCTGCCGCTGCCACTGGCGAACCCGTCGCTGGCGGAGAACTATCGCCGGCTCTGCCAGAACATGCTCGACACCAGCCCGGCGCATGCCGGCATCGTGAAATCGGTCTATCAGTTGCTGATGCAGTCGCGCGGGGCCTTTCCGAACGCATCGGAAGCAGCACAGGCGCTGAACGTCTCGGAACGTTCGCTGCACCGCAAACTGGCCGAGACCGGCACCAGCTATCGTCAGGCGCTCGACAATGTCCGGCTGCGCCGCGCGCGCGAACTGCTCGACAGCTCGGATCTGCCGATGTCGGACATCAGCGACCGCTTGGGCTTCGCCGAAATGGCCAGCTTCTCAAGGTTCTTCCGCCGGGTCGCAGGCGTGCCGCCCTCGACCTATCGCAAGAGCGGTCTCCGCATCGTCGCCGCGTCGAGTTAGGACAGATCCTTAGAATTCAATCACCACTGACGGCACATCGCGCCGCGCCGCGCCATGGTACACAGCCTCGATGTTATTGCCGTCGGGGTCGAGCACGAAAGCGGCATAGTATCCGGGGTAATAACTCCGCTCTCCTGGTGCGCCGTTATCTCGCCCGCCATGGGCCAGCGCCGCGCGATGGAAGGCGTCCACTGTCGCGCGATCCCTGGCTTGAAAGGCGAGGTGATGGCGTCCTGTCAGGGCACCTCGTGCCGCCGGGCTTTCCGCCGAGGACACGACGAGTTCATCCGCCCAGAAATAGCCGTCGGTCGTGCCGATGACGGCGATCTCCAACACGGCCAACACCGCCGTATAGAAGTCCTGGCTAGCCTCCAGATCGCGCACGACGAGCTGGATGTGGTCGATCAGCCGGCCACGATACAGTCGGGTGGTGTCCATGTCGGTTCTCCCCGCAAAATGGGCTTGCGACGCCTTTCCTGAGCGGCGATGCGAATGATAACAGGCACGCTCTTCAAACCGCCACTCCGCGCGACACTGGCGCAGACGCGAGGCGCGCGCGTGACATGGTCACGCGCGCGCCCTGCATTGGGGGCCCTCAATGCATCAATGCCGGCGCCTCGGCGGCGGCGGTGCGGCTGGTGTGGCGGCGCAGGGCGAAGACCGCGGCCGAGGCCAGCAGGGCCGGGAGGACGGCGGCCATCACCACCGATCGCGCATCCCAGCCGGCGCCCAGAAGCAGGCCGCCGGCGACCGGGCCGATGATCGATCCGATCCGGCCCACGCCCAGCGCCCAGCCGACGCCGGTCGAGCGGATCGCGGTCGGATAGATGCCGGCCGTCAGCGCGTTCATGCCGATCTGGGCACCGACCACGCCGAAGCCGGCGAGGAAGGTCGCGGGCATCAGGATCCACAGATTGGATGCGCCCTGCGCCACGATCACGATGAACAGCGCCGAGGCGGCATAGGCGCTGCCCAGCACCAGATGCGGGTTGATCCGGTCGATCATCCGGCCCAGCGCGATGGCGCCGACCACGCCGCCAAGGTTGAGGATGGCGGTCGACAGGATCGCGATACCGATCGGCAGGCCGGTGCCGCGCAGCAGCGATGGCAGCCAGCTTACCAGGAAATACATCACCAGCAGGTTCATGAAGAACGCCGCCCACAGCAGCAGCGTCGTCCGCGCCCGGCCGTCCTGGAACAGCTTCGCCACCGGGAAACCGCGCGAGGCCGGCTCGTTCAGCACGAACACATCATCCGGTGCCGGCCGGTGGCTGGGATCAAGGCGGGTCAGGATGCGGTTGATCCGCAGGGCCGGTGCCCCGCGCGCCACCAGATAGCGCAGCGATTCCGGCAGCATGACCACCAGAACCGCCAGCACCACCAGCGGTGCGACACCCCCCAGAATGAACACCGACCGCCAGCCGAAGGCCTCGATCAATCGCGCGCTGGCAAGCCCGCCCAGCGTGGAGCCGAACGGAAAGCCGCAGAACATGATCGTGACCAGCGTCGCCCGCAGCCGCGCCGGGGCATATTCCGAGGTCAGCGCGATGATATTGGGCATGGCGCCACCAAGCCCGACCCCGGTCAGGAAGCGATAGAGCAGCAGGTCGTTGAAGCTGTCGGCCCAGGCCGTGACCAGCGAGAACACGCCGAACACCAGCATCGAGGCCAGGATGACGCTCTTGCGGCCGAAGCGGTCGGCGGCCGGGCTCAACACGAACGCGCCCACCGTCAACCCGGCCCGACCGGCGCCAAAGATCGGGCCGAAGCTGGCCATGTTCATCTGCCAGTCCTCGGCGATCACCGGCGCCACATAGGCGATGGCCTGGGTGTCGAAGCCGTCGAGCAGCGCGATCAGCGCGCAGAGTGCTGTAATCGTGAACTGAAATGGTCCGAACCGCGCGCGTTCGAACGCGGTGACGATGTCGATGGCCGGTTTCCGGTCCATGACGATCCCTCCCCCATGTCTCTATATTGATCTTGATTGATCTTGATTGTTCTTTTTATCGGCTCCTGCCTGCGGATGGGCGGGCAGGTCCGGTAGTGTCGCGTCCGGCTCAGGCGCCGGCTGCGGCCGCGCGGTACAGCCCGAGCTTTTCCTGCGCGGTGCGGTCGGAATAGCCGAACAGCACCAGATCGGTGGTGGCGCGCAGCGTCAGTTCCCGCCAGGACGGCACCACAAGGATGTCGCGGTCATCGAGGGTGAAGACCTCATCGCCGATCCGCGCCTCGCCGCGACCCTCCACCACCACGAAAACCGTGCCATCGGTCGACCGCCGCGGCCGGGTCTCGAACCCCGCCGGCAGATGCCGGAGATGGGCCGAGATGGTCGGCATGATCGCGCCGCCATCGGCGGGGTTCACGAATTCCAGCGCATGACCCAGCACCGGATCGGGTGCGTCAGCCGCGGCCAGATCGGCCAGCGCCGGCCGCCAGTCGGCATGGCGATAATGGAACAGCGGCTGCCCTGCCGGCCGCCGGTCGGCGGTGCTGGCGCGCATCGGCCTGAGATTGCGGCCATAACGCCGATGGGCATCGCCCGGCGGCACGGTTTCCGGATGGGCGGCCTGCGGCAGCCGTTCGGCGAAGCTGGCATCGAAATGGCGGATGGTCGGAATATCGAGCCCATCGAGCCAGATCATCGGCCGGCCCGAGGCATTGCCTTGGTCATGCCATTGCCAGTTCGGAGTCAGCACCAGATCGAATGGTGCCATGATCGCCTTCTCGCCATCCACCGCCGTATAGGCGCCCTCACCCTCCATCACGAAGCGCAGGGCCGACTGGGTGTGGCGGTGACAGGGCGCCACCTCTCCGGGCAGGATCAGTTGCAACCCGGCATAGAGGCTGGTGGTGATGCCGGAACTGCCGGCAAGACCGGGATTTTCCAGGATCAGCACCCGACGCTCGGCCGCTTCCGCGCTGATCAGATCGCCGGCGCGCAGCAGGTAATCGCGGGCGGTGGCATAATCCCACCGCCAGGCCAGGGCCGGCGATCGCGGCTGTGGCGTCACCAGATCCGCCAGCACCTCCCATAGCGGATACAGCGAACGTGGCCGCATCTCGTCATAAAGCTGCTGAAGCTGGGCCGCATTGTCATTCGCCCGCGTCATGCCCCACCTCCTCCACCGACATCTCCTCCGCCAACCTCGACATACAGCATCCCGTCCTCCAGCTTCACCGGGAAACTGCGCACCGCCACGGTGCAGGGTGCGCCCACCGGTGCGCCGGTGCGGACATCGAACAGCCCCTGATGCAGCGGGCATTCGATCAGATGGCCGTCGAGATAGCCGTCCGACAGAAAGGCGCGGCCATGGGTGCAGATATCGGCCGTGGCGTAATAGGCACCGTCCACGTCATACAGGGCGATGCGGTGGCCGCCGGCCTCGGCGCAGGCGACCCCCTCACCCGCCAGCGCCGTGGCCGGGATGGTCTTGATCCAGCTCATGGTTCCATGTCCTCAGGCGGGTTCCGGCTCAGGCGGGATAGATCAGGCTGTTGGGGATCATCTCGCTGTCGATCACCACCACCCGTTCTGCCAGCAGCAGGCCGCCGGCCTGTTCCACCACCAGATCGTGACACACCGCCGACAGCACGATCTCGGACTGACGGTCGATCAGCGTCTGCACCACCAGCAGGTTATGGCGGGTGCGAACCCCCCGGTCATCGACCGTCATCCTGATCGGACCGGGAAACCGCCGGTAATAGCGCGGCGCATACATTTGTGTGGTGGTCAGCCCGGTGACCCGGTCCTGAAGCATGCCGCGGCTTTCGGCCTGCATGGTACACAGCGTATAGCCGCGCTCGGCATTCTCGCGCGGGATCACCCGATACAGGCAGTCCACGGTGAAGAAATCCGGCCAGTCGGCCAGCCGCACATCGTCGAGCGTGTCGTAATAGGCGTCATACAGGTCACGGACCCGCGCGCGCATATCGACCGCCGGTGCCGCATCGGTTGCGATCATGGTCACAGCCCCATCATCTCCCGCCAATAGCGATACATGCCGCGGATCGCGGTTTCGGTGACCATGTAATCGGTGGGCGCGACGTCACGGCCACCCATCATCACCAGCGCGTCCTGATCAGGCACCGGCTGGAAGCCCTGCTGGCTCATCTCGATGATCTCGCCATCATCGGCCGATACGAAACCAGCGGGGCCGAACAGATTGGCCTGCCGGGTGCGCCGCAACTTCATCTCGGGCGTGTCGTCGGCATAGCACCAATGGGTCCAGTGGAAATCGAAACCGGCGGGGCCGGTGGGCACGATCTGGCGCGCGGTCAGTGAATTGACCTGCTGCTGAAGGATGACGCTGGGAAACACCGTGATCATCCCCTCCGTCTCGTCGCCGGGGAATTCCTTCACCACGTCCAGAATGCGCGGATCCTCAAGCTTCAGATCGCTCTGGAAGTTGCGCATGTCGGCGGTGACGTCGTTCACCTCCTGCTCGCCCTTGCGGCTGATCAGAATGCCGTGACGGCCGGTGTCGTCCATGTCGACCGCAGACTTCTGGTCGGCGCGGAACAGGCCGAAGGTCACGAAGAACACATGCAGCAATCCCGCGTGATAGGGATCCTTGATGTTCTCCATCATCAGCTTCCAATTGGCCGGGATGTGCTGGCGGTTATAGCCCAGCACCTCCAGCTTGCGGCCGTCATAGACCCGGGTGTAATGCGCCCAGAATTTTTCACCCAGATAGTCGCGGAAGGGTGGCGTGTCGTCCGAGAAGGTCGCCCAGACCACGCCGTTGACCACCTCGACCCGCAACCGGCGCAGGCCGTGATTGGCCGGGTCGAAATCCTGCGGCATGCCGCCCTGGCGCTTCACGCCCCGACGGAACGGCACGCCGACCAGATTGCCGCGCAGGTCATAGGCCCATTGGTGATAGGGGCACAGCAGATCCTGGGTATGGCCCTGGCGCGCTTGGCAGAACTTCACGCCGCGATGCGCACAGCGGTTCTCCACCACGCTGATCTCGTCCTCGGCGCTCCGGATCACGATCACCGGCCGCGCGCCGAGCGTGGTGGTCTTGAAGTCACCCACCGCCGGTATCTCGGCCTCCAGCGCGCAATACAGCCAGTGCGGCCCGTACCAGATGCGCTGAAGCTCGCGGTCATAGACCGCCTGATCGGTATAAACCCAATAGGGCACCTTGCCGGCGTCGTCGGTTCCCCAAGCCCGGCCGGCCCAAGCGTGATCCGTCTGCACGGTCATCCTCAGCCTCCCTCGCCCCGCCGCTGATGGCGCGGCTTGTTGCATATTGTGTGATTAGTTGTATAGTGTGCGACGAACAGCCGTCAAGCCGGTTCGTAAACCAGCCAGCGCGGCGCCCCCTAGAGACAGCCATCCCCAAGGAGAAATCGATGACGGCAGGCGCGGTGATCATCGGTGCCGGACAGGCCGGCGGGCGCGCGGCGCTGATGCTGGCCGAGGGCGGCTATAACGGTCCGGTCACCCTGATCGGGGCCGAAACCCTGCCGCCCTATGAGCGGCCGCCGCTGTCGAAAGACATGTTGAACGACCCGGCAACGCCGCCGACCTGGCTGGCCGATCCCGCGCAGTATCAGCAGGCCGGCATCCGCCTGATGCTGGGCCGGCAGGCCACTGCCATCGACCGGCGCGCCGCCCGCATCCGGCTGGATGACGGCACGCATCTGCCCTATGCGCATCTGGTGCTGGCCACCGGCAGCCGGCCCCGCCGCCTGCCCTTCACGCTCGACCGCCTGCACGACCTGCGCACGATCGACGACGTGACCGCGCTGTCGGCGCGCGCGGCGCGGGCGCGCTCGGTGCTGATTGTCGGTGGCGGTGTCATCGGGCTGGAGGTCGCGGCCACACTGGCCACAAAGGGGCTGGCCGTCACCGTGGTCGAGATCGGCTCACGGCTGCTGGGGCGCAACTTCCCGGCGCCGGTGGCGGCCCTGATCGCCGCCCGCCATGCCGCCGCCGGCGTGGCGATCCGCACCGCGACCCGGGTGCGGGCGATGCGCGAGGATACCGACGGCATTCATGCCACCCTGTCGGATGGCGCCATCCTGTCCGCCGATATCGCGGTGGCGGGCATCGGCGTGGTGCCCGATAGCGGGCTGGCCCAGGCGGCGGGGCTGGCGGTGGATGACGGCATCGTGGTCGACGACCGGATGTGCAGCAGCGACCCGGCGATCTTCGCGATCGGCGATGTCGCGGCCCAGCCGGGGCCGGCAGGCCGGGCGATGCGTTGCGAGACCTGGCAGAATGCCAATGTCACCGCCGCCCATGCGGTGGCGGCGATCCTTGGCACCGCGCCGCCGCAGGCCGAGGCGCCGTGGTTCTGGACCGATCAGTATGACCTGAATGTTCAGCTTGCCGGGCAGACCGGGCCCGAGGCCGATGGCGCGCGGATCGTCGAGCAGCGGGCGCTCACCGGCGGCCGGCTGTTTCTGGTGCTCGACGGCAACCGGCTGATCGGTGCCGCCGCGGTGAATGCCGGGCGCGAGATGAGCATCTGCCGCCGGCTGGTCACGACCGGCGCCGTGCTGCCCGATGCCTTGATCACGGCTGCCGCCTTCGACAGCCGCGCCGCCCGCGCCTGCCTCAATCCCCGGCCGGCCAGCGTCCGCCTAGTCGATGCGTGATCGCGCGGGCGGTGTCGATCAACTGGGCACGCGCCACGTCGTCACCCCCGGTGCCGAAATTCTGCGAGGCGATCACCGACAGCGCCAGCACCAACTGCCCCTGAAGATTGAACACCGGTGCCGCGAAAGCGCGCAGGCCCGGCGCCGTGGTGCCGTCGACCCAGGCCACCAGATCGCGGCGCACCTGCTGGCGCAGGGCATCGATATCCACCGGGCCGTCGCTGCGCTCGACGACCAGCTCGCGTTGCAGCAGGTCCGACACGAAACTCTCGTTCAGAAAGGCCAGGAAGATCCGGCCGGTGGCCGATTGGGTCAGCGACAGATGCGAGCCGATGGCCAGTGTGGTGTAGACCGGCGGGCTGCCCGGATACCAGCGGATGATGGTCGGGCCGCTATCGGCCCAGACCGCGATCAGCACCGTGCGGCCGGTGGCGGCGACCAGCGCCTCGGCGCCCTGCCCCGCCTGTTCGAACACATCGAGCCGGCCCATGGCGGCAAGCCCCAGTCTCAGCGCGCCGGTGTGCAGGTCATACAGCGCGGTCGCCGCATCCTGGCGCAGATAGCCGGCATTGACGAAGCTCGCCAGATAGCGGTGGGTCTGGCTGGTCGACTGACCGGCGGCCCGCGCCACATCCGACAACGTTGCCGGACGGCCCAGCCTGACCAGGGCATCCAGCACCCCCAGCCCGATTTCCACCGACTGGATGCCTTTGCGCCGCTCCACCATGCCGCCTGCTCCTGATGTCCGACCACCGATATCGGCCGGCACCATAGCCGGTCGGCATCGCTGCGACAATGAAGCCCACACCCGTCATAAGGGATATCAATGACCAGTTATGCTTTTCCGGCGCCAACCTGGCCGGCAGCCCCGATCCAGGGTGACGCGCGCCTGTTTCCCATCCGGCGCATTTTCTGCGTCGGGCGCAATTACGAAGCCCATGCCCGCGAAATGGGGGTGGAGGTCGATCGCGAGGCGCCGTTCTATTTCACCAAATCTGCCCTGGCGTTTCAGCCATCGGGCACCACCATCCCCTATCCGCCGGGCACGGCGAATTATCATTACGAGATGGAGCTTGTGGTCGCCATCGGCCGCCCCGCCTTCCGGGTCGATGCGGCATCGGCGCTGGAGGCCGTGTTCGGTTATGCCTGCGGGCTCGACATGACCCGGCGCGATCTGCAACTGGCCGCCCGTGCGGTTCAGCGACCGTGGGATCTGGGCAAGGATGTCGAGCAGTCGGCGGTGCTGTCCGATATCGTGCCGGTCGCGACCTGCGGCCACCCCACGGCCGGTGCCCTGGAGCTGCGGGTCAATGACGTCACCCGCCAGTCGAGCGATATCGGCCTGTTGATCTGGCCGGTGGCGCCGCTGATCGCCCATCTGTCGCAGTTCTATCATCTGGCGCCGGGCGACCTGATCTATACCGGCACGCCCGAAGGTGTCGGCGCCGTGGTCGCGGGCGACCGGATCGAGGGCTCGGTCGCGGGCCTCGGCACCATCGCGCTCACCATCGGCGATCCGGAATAAGCGCCACGCCAGCGGCAGCCGCTACCAGATCGCCGCCAGGATCACGATCACCACCAGCGCCACCAGCCCGCCGATGAAGATGCGGCGGCGCTGGCGGGTGCGCAGGATGATCTCGCCCTGACTGGTATCCTGGCCCGAATAGGCCGGCCCGGTATCCTCACCCGAATAAGCCGGGCGGGCGGCGGTCGGGCTTTCCATCGCCGGATCGGCCGCGATCGGCGGCTCGTGATCGGTGCCCGACGCGGTGCCTCGGCGGGTGCCGGTGATGCTGGGCTCCACCATCTCCGGCCGATCGGCCGGACTCCCGGGCGCGGGGTGGGTCGGATCGGGATCGACCGGCCCCGGCCCAGCAGGGTTGGCCGGATCGACCGGCTCCACCGGCCCCGGCGGGTGCTGCGGCGCCCCACCCGCTGGCGTTGCAGCCGCTGCTGCCGGGCGCGGGTCATCCATCGGCCGCGGCGTGGTCGATGGTTGCGGATCGGGCATCGGCCGCGCGGTCGGGCGCGGTTCGGGTTCACCACGGGGACTGGTATCGGCGCGGGGATCGGTATCGGAGCGCGGGGTGGGGCTCGCCATAGCGGGGCCTCCTTGGTTGCCGGGTGCTTATGCCGATAACCCCTCTTCCGCCAACGGGTTCCGACACGGCCCGTGGCGGCGCAGAACGCCTCCTGGCATGCCCTTTGCCACCTCATCCTGGCTGGCCGGTTCCGGCCGCAATTGCCGGGGTATGGCCTCAGTCCGTATTGCGCGGTTCAGGATTGCTTCAGCGCGTTCCCTGTCAAAGGCCGATAATGTTGCCGCTTGCTGCAACCGCCGCCTGTTCCACCCCGTGGCATGGGCGGCAGGTCAGTCGGCCTCGGTGAAGAAATCCTCGTCCAGCCGCTTGACCGCGATCATCCGGCTGGTGCGCACGCCCACATCATGCTCGATCATCAGATCAGCCAGTTGGGCGCCATCGATCAGCACGATCCGCTGCGGCAGATGGCGCACGAAATCGCGTGCACCACTTGAAAAGCTGGAGGTGGTGACAAACACGCCCTTGGTGGCGCCGAACCCCACGAGACTGCCTAGAAAACCCTGCACATCGGGCCGCCCGACGCTGTTTTCCGGCGCATAGCGCTTGGCCTGGACATAGACCCGGTCCAGCCCCAGCCGGTCTTCATTGATCACGCCATCGACGCCGCGATCACCGCTGCGCCCCAGCCGGGTGGCGGCATCGGCATGCGACCCGCCATAGCCCATCGCCACCAGCAGATCGATGATCACCCGTTCAAAGAAGTCGGGCGTGTTCAGCAGGATGCGCGCGATCAGGTCGTCACGCAGCGCCGATTGCAGCGCCTGCCAGGCGTTGTCGATCAGCTCTTCCGGCGTCTGGTCCTGCGGCGATGCTGCCGCGCCGTCATCGGCCGTCGCCGCCGGCTTGCCATAGAACGCCGCGAAGGCCGGATAGGCCTTCAGGCTGTGGGTATCGATCCGCTCAGGACGCGTCGCCAGCACGCGCAGCCCTTCCGGGGTGGCAATGAAGCGCCCTTTGCCCAAGGCCTCGATCAATCCGGCCTTGGTCAGATAGAATTTCGCCCAATGGATGCGGTTGTGGATCACCCGCTGCCGGCCGCTCGGCAGCAGGGCTGCGCGTTCATCCGCGGTCAGCCCGACATCATCCGCGATCTGGTCGACCACCGCCGCGACCCTGGCCTCCCCCTGGCCCGCGATCCGCAGCACCGGCAGCATCAGGGTCTGATAATCGGGAATCGGCATCAGGCGCATCCTTGGGCGTAACAACAGCGCCACGCAGGATAGCGGCAGCGGCCGGGAACACGCCACAAGATTGGGTGTGCCCGGCCTCGGTCGAGCCTGTCGCCTCAGGCAGCGGCGCCCACTGCCTTCAGCGCCGCGATCTCGTCGGCCGAGAAGCCCCAATCGGCAAGGCCCTGATCGGTATGGGTTCCGGGGGCCGGCGGCGGGGTCGGCTGGTCCGGCATCGTGCGGCTGAAGCGCGGCGCCGGGCCCGGCTGAACCACGCCGTCGATCTCGATAAAGGTGCCGCGGGCACGGTTATGGGGGTGTTCCGGCGCCTCGAACATCGACAGCACCGGGGCAAAACACACATCGGTGCCTTCCATGATCGCGCACCATTCGTCACGGGTCCTGGTGCGGATCACCTCGGCCAGTTTCACCTTCAACGCCGGCCATTGCGCCTTGTCGTTCTGTGGCGCGAACGTCTCGGGGTCGAGCCCGGCAAGTCGGACCAGTTCGGCATAGAATTGCGGTTCGATCGAGCCGATCGAGACATGAAGGCCGTCGGCGGTTTCATAGGTGTCGTAGAAATGGGCGCCGCCATCGACCAGATTGGCCTCTCGGCGATCTTCCCAGCCACCGGCCGCCGCCATGCCATACATCATGGTCATCAGGCTGGCGGCGCCATCGATCATCGTGGCATCGACCACCTGGCCCTGGCCGCTCCGGCGGGTTTCCAGCAGCGCCGAGACCAGCCCGAAGGCCAGATACAGCGCGCCACCGCCGAAATCCCCCACCAGATTGAGCGGCGGCACCGGCTTGTCGGCAGCCCCGATCGCATGCAGCGCGCCCGACATTGCGATGTAGTTGATGTCGTGACCGGCCACCTTGGCCAGCGGCCCGGTCTGGCCGAAACCGGTCATGCGGCCATAGACCAGCTTCGGGTTGCGGGCAAGACAGGCCTCGGGCCCCAGACCCAGCCGTTCCATCACGCCGGGACGGAAACCCTCGGTGATGATGTCGGCGCTCTCGACCAGCTTCAGCACCGCGGCGATGCCCTCGGGCTTCTTCAGGTCGATCACCACCGACCGCTTGCCACGATTGGTCAGGTCGAATTTCGGCTCGAACAGCCCGCTGCCGGTCGACCGCTCGATGCGCAGCACATCGGCGCCCATATCGGCCAGCAGCATGGCGCAGAACGGCCCCGGCCCCAGCCCCGCGATCTCGACGACCCTGATCCCCTGAAGCGGACCCATCAGATACCTCCCTGTCGGTTGCGGCGCGCCGCTATGCCTGTCTGGCCATATGTCCCGGATATGCCCCTGAACATATGCCCGGCTATGATTGAAGCGATCCGGCCGGATCCGCAACCGTAATTTGACCAGCCGGTATCATTGCGCCCCGGCGGTCACTCCAGATGCCCGCGCCTGATGACCACCGCCCGCCGCCGCGCTCATCCGGCCGGGATCACGCCGGCAGAGTTGCCGCCGATGCGGCCTATCCTTACCCGGCGACCACCACACGGTTGCGGCCGCCGTTCTTCGCCTCATAGAGCATTTCGTCAGCCATACGCAGCACCATGCCCGCGTCGGCACCGTGCTCGGGCAGCGCGGCGACGCCCAGCGAAATGGTGATCCGGCCCACAGGGTCGACCAGGTCTTGCGCGGCGGCACGGCGCAGTCGTTCCGCCACCACCGCGGCCGACGCGGCGCTGGTCGATGGCAGCAGCAGCAGCAGGAACTCCTCGCCGCCCAGCCGGCAGACGATATCCGCCTCGCGCGCGCAACTCTGGATGGTCAGCGACAGATTACGCAGAACGGAATCGCCCGCGTCATGCCCGAAGGTGTCGTTCACCCGCTTGAAATGATCAATGTCCAAGGCGATGGCAGCAAAAGGGCGCGCCTCGGCCCGCCACTCGTCGAGCACGGCATCAAGACCACGACGGTTGAGCACGCCGGTCAACGGATCTGTCTGCACATCCCGGTTCAGTCGGCCGATCTTGGTGTTGACCAGACCGATACCGACCAGCATCGCCCGTTTGATCTGCAAGGCCTCATGATACCACGATCGGACGTTCCGCAGCTTGTCGGCGGTCCCCTCACGGTCCATATGCTGCGCACCATCGGCCAGTTGCCACAGCGGCCGCGAGATCAGGCGCGTGAACCACCAGATGAAGATCAGCGTCAGGGCACCCAGTGGCAGGGTGTTCCGCACCACCTTCCATGTCAGGTCGTTCAATCCCGCCAGAGTGGCATCGAATGGCCGCTGCGCCACGATCCCCCAACCGGTCGCCGGCACCAGTGCGAAGCCCGCGAGCATGTCGACGCCACGGCTGTTCACCACCCGCTGGCGGCCGTTCTCGCCACGGATGATGGCGTCGATCACGACATTGGCGCCCACCACCTCTCCCACCCGGCCCGGATCGGGGTGGTACAGAAGCCGGCGACTCTGGTCGACAACATACAGATAGCTCTCGTCCTCGTAATAATGCTCCCCAAGCAGGCTGCTCAGGATGCTTTTATCCTTCAGATAGATGAGCCTGTTGCAGAATGGGCTCCAACCCTGTCGATGTCCGCTTGCCCCCGCGCTGCGGGGCTGATTCCCTCGGGTGATGT
>NZ_BMDZ01000054.1 GCF_014636235.1 Tistrella bauzanensis | reverse complement strand
GCGAACCAGACATTCCATGACCCTCCGAATCATGGTCACCCATTGATTCAGAACTTTAGGAAATACGCAACTGTAATGCTAGGCCGGGATGTGTAAAGAATATACAAACTGCCGCGCGGTAATTGACGGCTCAGGCACATTTCAATGATTGCCGGGAACTGCCAGGCTCTGCCTATATTTGAGGTCGCGGGCAAATCCGGCCCCTGCCATCGCTTTAATTCATAAAAAAAGGCGGCAGGGTCACGATCGACCATACCGCCTTTTCATATTGGTGAGCCCGCTGGGACTCGAACCCAGGACCCTCTGATTACACCACCACCACGGCTTTCGCCGCCGCCGTCGCCAGATGCAACGACGTTTGTGGCCCGGACCATCCCTTCGCCATATCCGATGCGCCCCACCATGGGGGTGGATCGGGGTCAGGCGGGTGCCGTCTGGCCTCTACACCTTCCCGCGGGGGCGCACGTGACCCTG
The DNA here is from genome assembly GCF_014636235.1 of Tistrella bauzanensis. Classification (NCBI taxonomy): domain Bacteria; kingdom Pseudomonadati; phylum Pseudomonadota; class Alphaproteobacteria; order Geminicoccales; family Geminicoccaceae; genus Tistrella; species Tistrella bauzanensis. The sequence continues at coordinate 39,861 of NZ_BMDZ01000054.1, read as the reverse complement.
CGGGCTTGGCTCGGGATTGCCGTCGCCGCGACGCGGACGGGTTCCCCGAATTTGACACCTGTTCAGCCGGCCGTTTCCGGCCGGCGCTCCCGATCGAAAGTCAGATGCTCTACCGACTGAGCTACAGGCTCGCAGGAAAACTGCGGTTCGCGGGGCAACACCGCTCTCGGGAGAAAGCAGGGCCGGTCGCGAACGGGCGTAACCATAGGGGCCGCTCCGCCATCGGTCAAGCGGTGGAAACCGCGCTTTTGTGCCCTGCACGCATACCCCACCTGCACGCGCCTCGACCGGGCGGCCTATGATCGAAACGCCCCGGTCGATGATCGCCTCATGCGTGCAAGGGCTGGTGCCGCCACGCGTGCTGTGCCAAACCAGTATCGACAGCCCCCGATGAGGATCGCATCCCATGACCATGAGCTATGCCGAGGCGCGCGATTTCCTGCTGACCCATCGCGAAGATTATGACACCGCCTGCGCCGGATTCCGCTGGCCACGGCCCGAGCACTTCAACTGGGCACTCGACTGGTTCGACGGCGTGCTCGCCGCCGAGGCTGAAAGCCGTAACCGGCCGGCCCTGCGGATCGTGGATGTGCCGACCGGCGCCGAACAGGTGCTGAGCTTCGCCGAGATGAGCCGGCGTTCGGACCGGGTCGCCAATCACCTGCGCTATCTGGGCGTCGCGCGCGGCGATCGCATCCTGCTGATGCTGGGAAACACCGTGCCGCTGTGGGAGACGATGCTGGCGGCAATGAAGCTGGGCGCGGTCGTGATCCCCGCGACCACCCTGCTGTCACCCGAAGACCTCGACGACCGGATTGAACGCGGGCGCGTGCGACACGTCATTGCCGCCGCCGAGCACTGTCCGAAATTCGAGCCCCTCGACCGTGCCCGTGGCCTGACCCGCATCGCCGCCGACGGCACCGCGCCAGGCTGGGTGCGGTTCGAGGATGCCCATGACAACGCCCGCTTCGACACCGCTTTCACCCCGGATGGTGAGACCAATGCCGATGATGACCTGCTGCTGTATTTCACATCGGGGACCACCGCCAAGCCCAAGCTGGTGATCCATACCCATGCCAGCTATCCGATCGGCCATCTGTCGACCATGTACTGGCTGGGGCTGAAGCCGGGCGACATCCATCTGAACGTGTCGTCGCCGGGCTGGGCGAAGCATGCCTGGAGCTGCGTCTTCGCACCCTGGATCGCCGGCGCCACGGTGTTCATCGCCAACCAGCCGCGCTTCGATGCCGCGAGCCTGCTTGAGACCATCGCCCGTTGTGGCGTCACCACGATCTGCGCGCCGCCAACGGTGTGGCGGATGTTCATTCAGCAGGATCTGAGCCGTGTCCACACACGGTTGCGCGAAGTCTGCGGCGCCGGCGAGCCCCTGAACCCGGAAATCATCGATCAGGTCAAGGCTGCCTGGGGCCTGACCATCCGCGACGGCTATGGCCAGACCGAGACCAGCGCCCAGTTCGGCAATCCGCCAGGCCAGCCGGTCAAGCCCGGATCGATGGGGCGGGCACTGCCCGGCTATGCGGCCACGCTGCTCGATGCCGACGACAACGAGGCCGAGGAAGGTGAGATTTCACTGCGGCTGGGCGACCACCGCCCGGCCGGGTTGATGCGCGGCTATGAGGCCGCATCGGGCAAGGCGCTGCTCGCCACTGCGGACGATCACTATCGCACCGGCGATGTCGCCACCCGTGATGCCGACGGCTATTTCACCTTCGTCGGCCGGGCCGATGACGTGTTCAAGGCATCGGACTACCGCATCAGCCCGTTCGAGCTGGAAAGCGTTCTGATCGAACATGACGCGGTTGCCGAGGCCGCGGTGGTGCCCTCACCCGACCCGCTGCGACTGGCGGTGCCGAAAGCCTATGTCTCTCTGATCAAGGGCTTCGAGCCCGATGCCGCCACCGCGCGTGACATCCTGGCCTATGTCCGCGGCCGGGTGGCGCCCTATAAGCGGATCCGACGGATCGAGTTCACCGACGACCTGCCCAAGACCATTTCAGGCAAAATCCGCCGCGTGGAGCTGCGCCGGGGCGAAGCCGCTGGCGAGGCACCTGAGACCCGCGACGGCATCGCCTTCTCCGAAGAGGATTTCCCTGACCTCAAGGGCTGAAGCCCGCAATCGGCCCCGATCTCAGAGCGGCGGCAGGTCGCCTTCGGCCTGCCCCGCGTCGAAGTCCTGCGTGAAGGCGTCCATGCCGCTCGTTGAGATGGCGTCGCGCATATCGCGCATAAGATCCTGATAATACCACAGATTATGCTGGGTCAGCAGCACCGCGCCCAGAATCTCGCCCGCCTTGTGCAGATGATGCAGATAGGCGCGGGAATACTGGGTGCAGGCCGGGCAGCCACAGGCTTCGTCCAGCGGCCGCGGGTCATCGGCATGGCGGGCATTGCGGATGTTGACCGTGCCGCGACGAGTGAAGGCCTGACCGGTGCGGCCTGACCGGGTGGGCATCACGCAGTCGAACATGTCGATGCCGCGCCGCACCGCCGCCACCAGATCCTGTGGCCGCCCGACGCCCATCAGATAGCGCGGCCGGTTGCGCGGCAGCAGCGGTGTGGTGACATCGAGGGTCTGGCACATCAGATCGAAGCCTTCACCCACCGCCAATCCACCGACCGCATAACCTTCGAAGCCGATCTCGGTCAGCCGGGCGACGCTTTCGGCCCGCAGATCGGCATGAACCCCGCCCTGGACGATGCCGAACAGCGCATAGCCCGGCCGCTCGACGAAGGCTGCGCGGCTGCGGCCGGCCCAGCGCATCGACAGCCGCATCGAGGATGCCGCCTGATCATACGTCGCCGGAAACGGTGTGCATTCGTCGAAGCACATGGTGATGGTGGCATCCAGCAGGCGCTGGATCTCGATCGAGCGCTCCGGCGTCAACCGGATCTTCGAGCCGTCGAGATGCGAGCGGAAGGTGACGCCGTCGTCATCCAGCTTGCGCAGGGCCGCCAGCGACATGACCTGGAAGCCGCCGCTATCGGTAAGGATCGGCGCCGGCCAGTTCATGAACCGGTGCAGCCCGCCCAGCCGGTCGACCCGCTCCGCCCCCGGACGCAGCATCAGGTGATAGGTGTTGCCCAGCAGGATCTGCGCACCGGTGGCGGCCACCTGTTCAGGCGTCAGCCCCTTCACGGTGCCGGCCGTGCCGACCGGCATGAAGGCCGGGGTGTCGATCGCGCCATGAGCGGTGACGATCCGGCCGCGCCGGGCCATGCCATCCTCGGCCATCAACGTATAGCCGAAAACATCGCCGGCACCCTGGCCTGCCGTCACCCGGCCGGTATCGGGCCGCGCGGGCGTGGTGGTGGCCGAGGTGGTGTCGGAAAGCGGGGCGTGCGTGGTCATGATGGGATGTCGTCCGGGCAATGATCGATCAGACAGGCGTCGCCATAGGAGAAGAAGCGATAGCCCTGATCGATCGCATGGGTATAGGCCGTGCGCATCCGGTTCAGCCCGGCAAAGGCCGAGACCAGCATGAACAGGGTCGAGCGCGGCAGGTGGAAATTGGTCATCAGCGCATCGGTGCCGCGGATCGGCCGCGGGCCTCCGGGGGTGAGGAAGATCGCGGTGTCGCCTTCAAAGGCCTGGAAGCGGCGATCAGGCCCGGCCGCGGTTTCCAGCAGCCGCATGGCGGTGGTGCCGACGGCGACGATCCGCCGGCCGGCGTCACGCGCCGCATTCAACCGTGCCGCCGCGTCGGCGGTGAGACGCCCCCATTCGGCATGCATCTTGTGGTCGACCGTATCATCGGCCTTGACCGGCAGGAAAGTGCCGGCGCCGACATGCAGGGTCAGCGCCAGCCGCTCGATCCCGCGCGCGTCAAGCGCCGCCAGAAGCCCATCGGTGAAGTGCAGGCCGGCGGTCGGCGCCGCCACCGCGCCCTTCTCACGCGCGAACAGGGTCTGGTAATCGCTGGTGTCGCGATCGTCGGCGCCTTTGGGCCGCTCGATATAAGGGGGCAGCGGCAGCCGCCCGATGGCTTCCAGCGCCGCGATCAGATCTCCGCCCCCCCGATCGAAGCGCAGCACCACCTCGCCCGCCTCGCGCCGCTCGACGATTTCGGCGGTCAACCGGGCATCGCCCGCGCCGGCCTCGAACCGGTCTCCCGGTTTCAGTTTGCGCGCCGGCCGGGCAAAGGCCGCCCAGACATCCAGCCCTTCGGCCTTGTGCAAGGTCACCTCGACCCGCGCCTCGCCACGATGGCCGAACAAGCGCGACGGAATCACCCGGGTGTCGTTGACCACCAGCAGATCATCGGGGCGCAGCAGATCGGGCAGATCACTGATCCGGTGATCGGCCAGCCCGTCACGGCCGATGCGCAGCAACCGCGCCGCCTCACGCGGTTCGGCCGGGCGCTGGGCGATCAGCGCGCGAGGCAGGTCGAAATCGAACAGGTCGACTTTCATCAGAGAGGCGGCACCGGTTGCAGACTGTCGGAGGCCCGGCGGCCAACCTGACAGCGGGGGTGGATAGAACGGAACGGGACGGTGTCCGCTGCGTGCGCGGACACCGTCCCGGTCGGCGGTGGCTGGATCGGGGCCGGATCAGCCGAGCTGACGGCCGCCATTGCGCTCTTCTTCGAAGCGCAGATCCAGGATGGTTTTGACCTGCGGGCTGACGAATTGCGAGATATCGCCGCCCAGCCGGCCGATTTCCTTCACGAAGCGCGAGGAGATGAACTGCACCTTCTCGGATGCCATCAGGAAGACGGTTTCGACCTGACCATTCAGGCGGGCATTCATGCCCGCCATCTGGAATTCGTATTCGAAGTCCGACACGGCCCGCAGGCCGCGCATGATCACGCCCGCCCCCTGCTCCAATGCGAAATGCATCAGCAGTGTGTCGAAAGGCTTCACCTCGACACGCGCTGCGAGATCGGCCGGCAATGTCGCCAGCTCCGCCTCGACCAGCGCGACGCGCTCGTCCAGAGAGAACATCGGTCCCTTCCCCGGGCTGCCCGCGACGGCCACGACGAGCTGGTCCACCACCCGCAGACTGCGTTTGATGATATCCATATGCCCGTTCGTGACCGGGTCGAAGGTGCCCGGATAGATGCCCTTGCCGCTCAATGCCTAGTCCTCCACTGGGTCTCCACCCGCACCGGTATCAGCATCGCCATCGTCTGTGCGAAGGTCGGTGCCACCGTTGCCGTCCTGCTCCCCCTCGTCGCCCGCGACATCGCCGGCGCCGTTCGGCTCTTCGTCCGCCGCCTCGCTCAACCGTGCGGCCGAGACGACCTTTTCGTCCTGCGCGGTCTTGAACACGATCACCCCCATCGTGTCTCGACCGGCAATCCGGATTCCGGCCACCGGCGTGCGGATCAACTGCCCGCCATCGGTCACCAGCATGATCTGCTCGCCCTGCGCGATCGGGAAGCAGGCCACGATCCGGCCGTTGCGGGTGCTGGTCGTCATGTTGACGATGCCCGATCCGCCACGGTTGGTGGTGCGGTATTCATAGGCCGAGGTCCGCTTGCCATAACCGCGCGTGGTGATGACCAGCAGGAATTCCTCTTCCATCTCAAGCCGCTGGGCGGTTTCGAGATCGAGACCATAGCGCGCGGCAAGTTCGCCCACATCCGCCGGCAGGTCGCCCGGATCGGCGACCGCGGTCGCCTCCTCGCCATCGACCATGGCAGTGGTGCCGGTCTCCTGCGCTTTCAACTGCGCCAGCCAGCGACGCTTGGCGTTGGCGAAGCGCAGATAGTTGTCGCGGGTATCCACATCCACCTCGCGATGGCGGATGACCGACATCGACACGACCTCGTCGTCGGCGGCCAGCGAAATGCCGCGGACACCATCGGAGGTGCGGCTCTTGAACAACCGCACGGCCCCAACGGGGAAGCGGATCGCCTTGCCGCTGCGGCTGGCCAGAACCACGTCATCGGCACCGGTGCAGGGCATCACGCCCACCAGCCGGTCGTCCTCGCCCAGCCGGATCGCGATCTTGCCATTGCTCATCACATTGACGAAATCGGCCAGCCGGTTGCGGCGGACATTGCCGCGGGCGGTCGCGAACATGACATAGGCGTCGCTGTCGGAAATCGCGTCCAGCGCCTCGGCGGCTTCCTCCGCCGCCTCGTCGGCGGTGGCCTCATCGACCTCGGCCAGTTCCGGCATGTCCGGGTCATCGGGCAGCGGCATCAGGGTGGCGATGACCTCGCCCTCCTTCAGCGGCAGCAGATTGACCATCGCCTTGCCCCGGCTCTGCGGCGTACCGGCCGGCAACTGCCAGACCTTCAGCTTGTAGACCTGACCCGCATTCGAGAAGAACAGCACCGCCGCGTGGCTGTTCAGCACGAAGATCTGCGCCACGAAATCCTCGTCGCGCACCGCCATCGACGATCGGCCCTTGCCGCCACGACGCTGGGCCCGATAGGTCGACAACGGCACGCGCTTGATGTAGCCGCCATGGGTGACGGTGACGACCATCTCCTCGCGTTCGATCAGGTCTTCGACGTTATAGTCGAATTCCGACTCCTCAATCACCGTCCGGCGCGGGGTGGCGAATTCGTCGCGCACCTCGATCAGCTCGCCGCGCAGCACGTCGAGCATCCGGGCGCGATCGTTGAGGATCTTCAGATATTCGATGATCTTGTCGCAGATCTCGCGCAGTTCCGCGCCGATGCGATCGCGCTCCAGCCCGGTCAGGCGGTGCAGGCGTAGATCCAGGATCGCCCGGGCCTGAGCCTCCGACAGGCTGTACATGCCGTCGACGACATTGCGGTCGGGCTCGCCCACCAGGGCGATATAGGGCGCGATATCGCCGGCCGGCCACGGCCGGTCCATCAGCGCCTCGCGGGCCGCGGTCGAATCGGGCGAGGCCTTGATCAGCTCGACCACCGGGTCGAGATTGACCACCGCGACACCCAGACCCATCAAGACATGGGCGCGTTCGCGGGCCTTGCGCAGTTCGAAGATCGTGCGGCGGGTGATGACCTCCTCGCGGAAGTCGATGAAGGCCTGCAACATGTCGCGCAGGTTCATCATCACCGGCTTGCCGCCATTCAGCGCCAGCATGTTGACGCCGAAGGTGGTCTGAAGCGGCGTGAAGCGATAAAGCTGGTTGATCACCACCTCGGCCGTCGCGTCACGCTTCAGCTCCACGACCACGCGCACACCGTCGCGATCGCTTTCGTCACGCAGGTCGGCCACACCCTCGATCTTGCGATCACGCACCGCCTCGGCGATCCGCTCGATCATCCGCGCCTTGTTCACCTGATAGGGAATCTCGCGGACGATGATCGCCATCCGGTCCTTGCGGACCTCTTCCATCTCCACCTTGCCGCGCAGCAGCACCGACCCGCGGCCGGTCATCAACGCCTCGCGGCTGCCGCCACGCCCGACGATGATGCCGCCGGTGGGGAAATCGGGGCCGGGCACGATGCGCAGCAGATCGCCGACCGTCAGTTCGGGATTGTTGATCAACGCGATCGCGGCATCGATCACCTCGCCCAGGTTATGGGTCGGGATATTGGTCGCCATGCCGACCGCGATGCCGCCGGCGCCGTTGACCAGCAGGTTCGGGAACCGCGCCGGCAGCACCGTCGGCTCGGCGGTGGTGTCGTCGTAGTTGTTCTGGAAATCGACGGTCTCTTTGTCGAGATCCGACAGCAGCGTGCTCGCGGCCTTGGTCAGACGCGCTTCGGTGTAGCGCATCGCCGCCGGCGGATCACCGTCCATCGAGCCGAAATTGCCCTGGCCGTCGATCAGACGCAGGCGCATCGAAAAATCCTGCGCCATGCGGACCATGGTGTCGTAAATCGCGCTGTCGCCATGGGGATGGTACTTACCCATGACATCACCGACCACACGTGCCGATTTGCGGAAGGGCTTGTTCCATTCATAGCCGCTCTCGTGCATCGAGAACAGAATCCGGCGGTGCACGGGCTTCAGGCCGTCGCGGACGTCGGGCAGCGCGCGCGCCACGATCACGCTCATCGCGTAGTCGAGGTACGAACGCCGCATCTCATCTTCGATCGTGACCGGCGCGATGTCGGAGGCGATGGGCGGAACGGGCGTGTCGGACAAGGTACGATCCCGGAACTGGCACTGGGACCGCCACGCCAGGCGTGGCGTCCCCGGCGGAGGGGCGGCGCTGACCGATCCGGACCATGAAGGGCCGGCCGGCGCTCGTGGGGGTACGCTCGCACGCGCGGCCGACGCGCGCGGTCATTCCGTCTCCGGAAATCCGCGTCCGCCGGCCGATCGTGAAATCGTCCCCGAAGCTAACCAATTTTGCGCCGCCGAACAACCACAGCGGCCGCCCCCTGATATTCCGGGCCGAAACAGGGGCCGTGCCGGGTTCAGGCGACCTTCAGCTCCACCGCGATATTGCCACGGGTCGCCTTGGAATAGGGGCACACCTGATGGGCGGCTTCAACCAGACCATGGGCCACATCGCCATCCACACCCGGCAGGGTGGCGGTCAGCACCACCGCCAGACCGAAGCTGGTCTCATCCTTGCCAATCGACACCGCCGCTTCGACATTGGCGTCGGCGCCAAGCTTCACGCCCTTCTGACCGGCCACCAGCTTCAGCGCCGACAGGAAACAGGCGGCATAGCCGGCCGCGAACAGCTGCTCCGGATTGGTGCCCTTGCCGTTGCCGCCCAGTTCCGGCGGCATCGCCACCGCCAGATCGATCTGGCCGTCATTGCTCGTCGCGCGGCCGTCACGGCCGCCGGTCACAGTGGCATGGGCAGTGTAGAGGGTCTGCATGACAGATGCTCCTTGGTGTGGGGCCGCGCGCCGAATGGCGGGGCCTCGTCTGTAGATGGCAACGATGGCTGGCCTGTCCATGTTGCGTTGCGGTCAGATCCGGGGTGCACGGCCCTGACCGGCATGCCCCGGCATTGCCTGTCTATCGCCGCCCGCCACTATATTGCCATCAATTAAATTGTGTGCAATATAAATCTACATGACCCGGCATCACAGCCGGTCGGATCAGTCGGCGGCGCCATCTCCGGCCCCGGCCGCCGCCTCCGCCAACCGCGCCTGCAACGTCTTCAATCTTGCCCGCAACTGGGCAAGTTCCACAGGCGACATGCCCATCGCACAGAACATCTGCTCAGGGATGTGCCGCGCCCGGTTCTTCAGGCCGTGGCCCGCATCGGTCAACACCACCCGCACCTGGCGTTCATCGTCGCGATCACGGCGGCGGCTGACCAGCCCGGCCGCCTCCATCCGCTTCAGCAACGGCGTCAATGTACCGGAGTCGAGGCCGAGCCGCCGCCCAAGCTCGCCGACGGTGACGTCATCACTCTCCCACAGGGCAAGCATCACCAGATACTGCGGATAGGTCAGGCCCAGCCGGTCGAGTGCCGGTCGGTACAGCTTGGTCATCGCCAGCGACGCGCCATACAGCGCGAAGCAAAGCTGGGCATCGAGGTTCAGCGGATCCTGGTCACTGGTCATCATCGGCTCGACTGTCTGTGAGCCGCCGGTGATATAGCGGCTTCGGGCACTATGGCGCTCTTGCCGGCCGGCTGGCAATCTTCACAAGCGGCGCCGGGGCGCTGCGGCGGCGTCTGGGCCGTCGACAGCCCGCACAGGCGGGCGCATTCTGTTGGCCCCGATCCATCATGCAGAGGATGCCCGCCATGACCGCCCGACGCCGCCTTGGCAGCAATGGCCCCCTGGTTTCCGCCATCGGCCTCGGCTGCATGGGCATGAGCCAGTCCTATGGACCGACCGACGATGCCCAGTCGATTGCAACCCTTCACCACGCCATCGAGATCGGCTGCACATTCCTCGATACCGCCGAGGTTTACGGGCCGTTCGTGAACGAAAGCCTGATTGGTCGGGCGCTGGCCGGCACCACATCGACCGGTCCCCTGCGTGACCGGGTGGTTCTGGCGACCAAGTTCGGCTGGCGGATCGAGGGCGGTCGCCCGACCGGGGTCGACAGCCGGCCCGAGCGGATCATCGCGGCGGTCGACGGCTCGCTCGGCCGCCTTGGCACCGACCGGATCGACCTGCTCTATCAGCATCGCGTCGACCCGGCGGTGCCGATCGAGGATGTGGCCGGCACGGTCGCCGATCTGGTCAAGGCCGGCAAGGTCAAGCATTTCGGCCTGTCGGAAGCGGGCGCCCGCACCATCGATCGCGCCCATGCGGTGCATCCGGTCGCGGCCCTGCAAAGCGAATATTCGCTGTGGGAACGCGACATCGAAACCGACATTCTGCCGACGCTCCGCCGGCTGGGCATCGCCCTGGTGCCGTTCGCGCCACTGGGTCGCGGCTTCCTGACCGGCACCATCGGCCGTGCCGAAGACCACCCGGAAGGCGACCGGCGGCGGACCGACCCCCGGTTGATGGGCGCCAATTACGACGCCAATGTCAGGGCCGCATCGATCGTGCGCGAGATCGCCGCCGCCCATGACGCCACCCCGGGCCGGGTGGCGTTGGCCTGGCTGCTGGCGCGGGGCGAGGATGTGATCCCGATCCCGGGCACCCGGCGGATCAGCCATCTGGACGACAACTGGGCGGCGCTTGACCTGACGCTCACCCCTGATGACATCGCCCGGCTGGATGCCGCCCTGCCACCCGGCGTCACCGCCGGCCCGCGCTATGGTGAACGCGAAATGGCCTATCTGGACCGGTAACCAGGGCTCGGAACGGACGACGCCCGCGCCCCATCAAGGAATGCGCGGGCGTCGTCGGCACACGTATCGGCGGGTGTCCGCCGGGTTGTAAACTGGTGTCAGAACGGAATTTCGTCGTCCAGATCGTTGCCGCCACCGCCGGCGCCACCACCGGCGCCACCCCGGCCGCCGGCACCACCGCCGCTGCCGCTGCCGCCGCCGTAATCCGAACCGTAATCGTCATAGCCGCCGCCGAAGCCACCGCCCTGGCCACCACCGCCCTGGCCACCGGCGCCGCCACGACCACCGCCGGCACCGCCGCCGCCGCGACGGTTGCCGCCACCGAAGCCGCCGCCGCCTGCGCCGCCGCCGCCGAATTCATCGTCGCCGCCACCGCCGCCGCCTGCGCCGCCGCCACCGCCGCCGCCTTCGCCGCGGCCGTCGAGCATGGTCAGCTCCCCGCGGAAGCGCTGGAGCACCACCTCGGTGGTATACTTCTCCTGGCCCTGCTGATCGGTCCATTTCCGGGTCTGCAAGGCCCCCTCGACATAGACCTTCGAGCCCTTGCGCAGGAATTTCTCGGCAACCTCGGCCAGACGCTCGTTGAAGATCACCACACGGTGCCATTCGGTCCGCTCGCGGCGCTCGCCGCTCTGCCGATCGCGCCAGTTCTCGCTGGTCGCGATGGCAAGGTTCACGATCTTCATGCCGTCCTGGGTGCTCCGGACCTCGGGGTCACGGCCCAGATTGCCGATCAGGATCACCTTGTTGACGCTGCCCGCCATGGCTCTGTCTTCCTCGACTGCGTGTCCGGGCACCGCCAGGGGCGCCCGCTCAATTGGGCGCATCCTGCGTCATCGGGGGCGCTTCTGTCCATGCCGCATGACGCCGACCTGCACCACGCGCTAGGCTGAGCGCTCCATTCATCGCCGGAGGCGGCTTGCATGGCGACCAAAGGGACCACGATCGCGATCATCGGTGCCGGCTTCAGCGGCGCCCTGCTGGCGGTGCATCTTCTGGACCGCTGCCGGCAGCAGGACAAGATCCTGCTGGTGGAGCGCAACAGCCAGTTCGGCCGCGGTGTCGCCTATGCGACCGGCAACCCCCATCATCTGCTGAACGTCCGCGCCGGCAATATGAGCGCCTTTCCAGACCAGCCCGACCACTTCATCCGCTGGCTGGACAGCCATGCCGGCACGCTGGGGCCATGCGAACCCACCGGCCGCGACGGCTTCGTGCCGCGGCGGATCTATGGCTCGTATATCCAGGATCTGATCGCCGACCGGATCTGGGGCTGCGGCAAGGCCATGAACCTGCAGCTGATCCATGACAGCGCGGTCGGCCTGGAGCCGGCGCCGGGCGGGGGATTCATGATGCAGGTCGATGGTGGCCGGCGCTATGCGGTCGATGCGGCGGTGCTGGCGCTGGGCAATTTTCCGCCCGGCCGTGATCTCGTTCCAAGCCCGGCCTATGCCGCAGACCCCTGGGCGCCAGGGGCTCTGGAGGGCATCGATCGCGATGCAACCGTGATGCTGATCGGCACCGGGCTGACGGCGGTCGACGTGGTGATCAGCCTGCTGGATCGCGGTCATCGCGGTCCGATCCATGCCATCTCGCGGCGCGGGCTTCTGCCACGCGCTCATGCGCCGGTGCCGGCACCGCTGCCCTCGCTCGATCCGGCAACAGCCCCACCGCAGTTGAGCGCGCTGCTGCATGCCGTGCGCCGGGCAGCACGGCAGGCCGAGGCCGATCTGGCCGCCCAAGGCCGTGGCGGCGGTTGGCGGGCGGTGATCGATGGCCTGCGACCCGTGACCCAGAGCCTGTGGCGCGGGCTGGACACGACTGAGCAACAACGCTTCCTGCGCCATCTGCGGCCCTGGTGGGACAGCCACCGCCACCGGATGGCACCGGATGTGGCAACGCGGATCGGCGATGCCCGCGCCCGTGGCCAGTTGCTGGTCCGCGCGATGCGCATCCGCGCCCGTCATATCGACGCCGACCGAGCCGCCTTCGATCTGGTGCCACGCGGCGGCGGTCCTGCCGAACGGGTGATCGCCGCCCGCGCGGTCGACTGCACCGGCCCCGGCGGCAATCTGGCCCATACCGCCGAACCGGTGCTGGCCGGCCTGTTCCGGTGCGGGCATATCCGGGCCGACACCCTGGCGCTGGGGCTGGATGTCGACGACGATCTGCGCCTGATCGATGCCCATGGCCGGGCCGATCGGCGGCTGGCCGCGGTGGGGCCGCTGACCAAGGGCGTGTTCTGGGAAAGCACGGCGGTGCCTGATATCCGCAATCAGGTCGCAGCGCTCGCCGCCGGTCTGGCCGCGGAACTGATGTCAAATACACAAACCGAATACGTTATATAATTCGTAAAACATGAAATTGATGTTTAATCGTTGACATTCACGGCGTTGACCGCACATTCTCGGCACACACCGGGACCGGGGTGCCTGCACCCTGTTCGAGCCTGCGCCCTGTTCGACCTGTCCCCGCGCCCAATGACGCCTGCATATGGAGCCCCGCCAGATGAAGCGCCTTGCTTTCGCCGCCGCCCTCGCGATCGGTCTTGCCGCCGGCGCGCCGGCGCGGGCCGCCGAGACCGACGCCCTGCTGAACGCGTCGTATGACATCGCCCGCGAATTGTTCGCCGAGATCAATGAGAGCTTCGTTCCGGCCTGGAAGGATCAGACCGGTACCACGATCACGGTCAACCAGTCCCATGCCGGCACCTCGCGCCAGGCCCGCGCTATCCTGGAAGGGCTCAAGGCCGATGTCGTGACATTCAATCAGGTCACCGATATTGACTTTCTGGTGACGCATGGCGGGTTGATCCAGCCGGGCTGGCAGAACGAGTTCCCCAATCAGGCCTCGCCCTGGTATTCGATGCCATCCTTCCTGGTCCGTAAGGGCAATCCCAAGAACATCAAGGATTGGTCGGATCTCGTCCGCGACGGCGTGGAGGTGGTGTTCCCGAACCCCAAGACCTCAGGCAATGCGCGCTATACCTATCTGGCCGCCTATGCGTTCGGGCTGGACAAGTTCGGCGGCGACGTCGCCCGGACTGATGAGTTCGTCTCGCAGATCTTCGGCCATGTCGCGGTGTTCGACACCGGCGGACGCGGCGCCACCACCACCTTCGTCGAACGCGGCATCGGCGACGTTCTGATCACGTTCGAGGCCGAAACCAACCTGATCCGCAAGGAATATGGCGAGGACAGTTACGAGGTCGTCACCCCGTCGCAGAGCCTGATCGCCGAGTTCCCGGTGGCGGTGGTCGACAAGGTCGTCGACGATCGCGGCAGCCGCAAGGCCGCCGAAGGCTATCTGAACTTCCTGTACAGCAAGCCCGGCCAGGAAATCGCCGCCCGCCGCTATAACCGCGTGGTCGATGAAGAGATCGCCGCCAAGTATGCCGACCAGTTCCCTGAGCTGAAGCTGGTGCGGATCGAAGACGTGTTCGGCAGCTGGGACAAGATCCAGGCCGAGCATTTCAAGGAAGGCGCCAAGCTGGACCAGCTGTTCGCCGCCCAGAACCGCTGATCCGGACCGATAGCTGATCATGGCCACTGCCTTGCGTTCATCCCGCGGCGTCCTGCCGGGCTTCGGCCTGACACTCGGCATCACGCTGTTCTACACCGCGATCATCGTGGCGCTGCCGATCCTGGCGCTGGTGATGAAGGCGGCCAGCCTCGGCCCAGCCGAGTTCTGGGCGGTGGTGAGTTCGCGCCGGGCGGTGGCCACCTATCAGGTGACGCTGACCGCCGCCGGCGGCGCCACGCTGTTCAACGCCCTGTTCGGGCTGCTGCTGGCCTGGGTGCTGGTGCGCTATCGCTTTCCCGGCCGCCGGCTGCTGGATGCCCTGGTCGACCTGCCCTTCGCCCTGCCGACAGCCGTGGCCGGCATCGCGCTGGCCAATCTGCTGGCGCCCACCGGCTGGCTGGGCGCGCCGCTCGCCGATCTGGGGCTGAAGGTCGCCTATACGCCGCTGGGCATCGCGGTCGCCATGGCCTTCACCAGCATCCCCTTCGTGGTGCGGACCGTGCAACCGGTGCTGGAAGACCTGTCACGAGAGGCCGAGGAAGCCGCCCATTCGCTGGGCGCGCGTGACCGGGCGATCTTCGGCCGGGTGATCCTGCCGGCGATCCTGCCGGCCTTTCTGGCCGGAGCCGCGCTGGCCTTCGCCCGCAGCCTGGGCGAATTCGGCGGCGTGATCTTCATTGCCGGCAACCGGCCGTTCCAGACCGAAATCACCTCACTTCTGACCTATATCCGCCTGGAAGAATACGACTATCCGGCCGCTGCCGCGATCGCGACCGTCATTCTGGCGGGCGCCTTCGTGATGCTGCTGATGATCAATGTCCTGCAGTTCTGGGCCTCGCGCCACAATGGGCGCGGATAGAGCGGGAGCGATCAGATGACCCAGACCGACCGGATCGCAACCGCGACCACAGCCGCCCCCGGTACAGTCCCCCAGGCCTGGCAGGGCGTCGCCGGCACCGGCTGGCTGCGACGCCTGCTGATCGCCCTGGCCCTGCTGCTGTCGGCGATGGTCCTGGTGCTGCCGCTGGCGGTGATTTTCGCCCAGGCCTTCGCCGCCGGCATCGGCGGCTGGGCCAGCAACATCATCGCCCCCGACACCCTGCACGCCATCTGGCTGACCATCCTGACCGCCATCGTGGTGGTGCCGATCAATATCGGCTTCGGGATCGCCGCCGCCTGGGCGATCGCCAAATTCACCTTCCCCGGCCGCAAGCTGCTGATGACGGTGATCGAGCTGCCGTTCTCGATCTCGCCGGTCGTGGCCGGCGTCGCCTATCTGTTCGTCTATGGCGCGCAGGGCCTGCTGGGGCCTGCGCTGGAGGAAGCCGGCGTGCAGGTGATGTTCACGATCCCCGCGATCTTTCTGGTCAGCCTGTTCGTGACCAGCCCGTTCGTCGCCCGCGAACTGGTGCCGCTGATGCAGGCCCAGGGCACCGACGAGGAAGAGGCCGCGATCACCCTTGGCGCGTCGGGCATCAAGACCTTTCTGCGCGTGACCCTGCCCAACATCAAATGGGCGCTGCTCTATGGCGCCATTCTGTGCAATGCGCGGGTGATGGGTGAATTCGGCGCGGTGTCGGTGGTGTCGGGCAATATCCGCGGCCAGACCAACACCCTGCCCCTGCAGGTGGAACTGCTCTACAACGACTATAACGCGATCGGCGCCTTCGCCGCCGCATCGACCCTGACCGTGCTCGCCCTGGTGACCATCTTCGCCAAGGTGATCGTGGAACGCCGCGCCGAGGGCGCGATCCGCCGCCGGGGTGGCGGGCACTGACCCGGCCACCTGCCCCTGCGCGACCTGAAAACACTCACACGCCACCGGCGATTCGCGCCGCATCCTCAAGCACAAGGTCGCGAAATCGAGCCGCGGGTGCGGTGACCGGCGCGGCGCGGCTCCAGATCAACTGCATGTCGGATCGATAGCTGTAAAGCTGCGGCAGAAGTGGCCGGATCCGGGCGGCATAGCTTGGTCTGCGGGTGAAGTGGGTGGGCAGGAAAGCCAGATAACGACCTGACAGAACAAGGATGGCCAGCGCCTCGACGCTGTGGGCATCGGCGGTGAACACAAAGCCGCGATGGGCATCGGGCGTCTGCTCCACCGAGACATAGCCGCGATGGGCGTGTTCTGCCGCCCGCACCATCTGCGGGGTCACCGCCGGGGCATCGAACAGCGGATGCCCCTCGCCCACGCAGAGTTCCATCTCGACGTCACAGACCCGCGCATAATGGAACTGAGCCAGGCGGCGCGGGAAATAGCCGATCGCCAGATGGCTGGCACCGCCGATCACCATTTCCTCCAGCCGCGCGGGTGCGGCGGTGTCGACGGTCAGCCGCACATCCGGCGCCAGCGCCTTGAAGCGCGCGATCAGCCGGCTGAGGCTGAAATCCGGATGGGTGATCAGATTCTCCATCACCGCGACCGTCAGCCGCCCGACCAGCGCACCGCCCAGACCCAGATTGCCAAGATGGGTGCGGAAATCCTCAAGATGCCCGAACAGCGCCTGGGCCGCCTCGTGCACCCGGCGCCCCTCCTCGGTCAGCGCGAAACCGCCCCGCCCGCGCCGACACAGGGTGACCCCCAGGCGTTTCTCCAGGGTCGCGATCTGGATGCTGATCGTCGACGCGCTGACATTCAGCACCGCCTGGGCCGGCGCAAAGCCGCCACTGCGCACGACCGCCAGAAACACACTGAGCAGCTTCAGATCGACCGTCGCCAGGGCCGGCACGGACATCCGGCAATTCCTTTCAGAATGATCAAACCAAGCTTTATCACACCGATATTTATCCAAGCAATGCCAGCTTCTAGGCTGTCCGGGCGGCGGCAGACAACAGGGAGACATCAAGCCGATGACCGATACCATCCAGGCCGGCAGCGCGGCGCCCGAAGCGACGTCGAAACTCGATCCGGCCCTGACCGACGCGATCCTGACGGCGGTGAAAGAGGGCTTCAGCGATCAGGTTGCCTTCACGCAGGATCTGATCCGCATGCCGTCGGTGCGCGGACGCGAGCATACCGCGCAGGATTTCGTGGCTCGCGCATTGAGGGATCGCGGGCTTGCCGTCGACCGTTGGGCGATCGACGTGAACGAGATCAGCCATCATCCCGGCTTCTCACCGGTCGCGGTCGATTATCAGAACGCCCTGAATGTCGTCGGCACCCATCGGCCGCGCAACGAAACCGGCCGCTCGCTGATCCTGAACGGTCATATCGACGTCGTGCCGGAAGGCCCGCACGAGATGTGGACCAACCCGCCTTACGAGCCGGTGGTCGAGGGCGACTGGCTGTATGGCCGCGGATCAGGCGATATGAAGGCCGGCATCGCCGCCAATGTCTTCGCGCTGGATGCCCTGCGCCGGCTGGGCTATCAGCCCGCCGCCACGGTCTATGTCCAGTCGGTGACGGAAGAGGAATGCACCGGCAATGGTGCCTTGGCCTGCCTGGTGCGCGGCTATCGCGCTGATGCGGCCATCATCCCCGAGCCCGAGGATGAGAAGCTGGTGCGCGCCAATGTCGGCGTGATCTGGTTCAAGGTGAAGGTGCGCGGCATCCCCGTCCATGTCCGCGAAGCGGGGTCTGGCGCCAATGCGATCGAGGCCGCCTTCCGGCTGATGCAGGCGCTGCGCCGGCTGGAGGCCGACTGGAACACGCGCAAGGGTGCCTATCGCTATTTCGAGGATCTGGACCACCCGATCAATCTGAATTTCGGGCGCATCGAGGGCGGCGACTGGGCATCGTCAGTGCCGGCCTGGTGCACCTTCGATTGTCGGATCGCGCTCTATCCCGGCGTCAATCCGCGTGATGCCGCCGCCGAGATCGAGGCCTGCCTGAAGGATGCCGCCGCCAGCGACGCCTTCCTGGCCAACAACCCGCCCGAGGTCGACTATAACGGCTTCTTCGCCGAAGGTTACGTGCTGGAAGAAGGCAGCGCCGCCGAAAAGACCCTCAACCGCGCCCATGCCCGCAGCTTCGGCCGC
Source organism: Tistrella bauzanensis (assembly GCF_014636235.1). NCBI lineage: Bacteria > Pseudomonadati > Pseudomonadota > Alphaproteobacteria > Geminicoccales > Geminicoccaceae > Tistrella > Tistrella bauzanensis. The sequence goes on along the minus strand of NZ_BMDZ01000054.1, from coordinate 21,731 downwards.
AGCCTTGAGAGCTTCGTGACCCCGAGCTATCTCGACGGCCGGGTGTTCGTGCTCTATGGCGATTGCCCCTGCCTGGTCTATGGTCCGTTCTCCGACAACATCCACGGCTTCGACGAGCGGGTGTCTCTCGCCTCGATTGAGCGGGTGACCGGCACGATTGCGCTGTTCATCGCCGAATGGTGCGGATTGGAGCCGATCACGCCGTAACGGCACAATATGGCGGCACCCGCTTATGTGAGACACCATAAACACAATCGAAATGCGCCGCTGATCAAGAGGATCGGTGGCGCGTTTCGTCGTTCTCTCCTAATTTTCGGTCACCACTTAAAACATTTGATAAGGAATTGGCGATACAGTCGAGATACCAGATGCGTGTACAGCCGCGGCGACTTTTCGCCGGCATCCGCACGGCTCCTGTTCATCGACGAAGGACGCTCCGCCATGGCCGACACCACGACCGCCTCTGCGCCTGCCGGCCCGATCATCGCCCTGGGCCTGGGGCTTGCCGCCGCCATCGCCCTGATGACAGCCAATCCGGCCCGTGCCGCCGGCCCTGATCCCGCGATCACCGCGAAAATCGATGCGATCGACGCCCGGATCCTGCGGCCGGTGCTGACCGATCCGGCGTTGATCGCCGCCATCCAGGCCCAGAACCAGACCAGCGCCGCTTTGAGCGATGCCGATATCAAGGCGCTGGATACGGCATGGCGCGCCGAGGTCGGCACCGCCGCCACGCCGACCATTTCAAAGGTGCAAGCCGCCCCGGCTTCGGCGTTGCTGCGCGATGCCAAGACGGCGAGCGAGGGGCTGATCGCCGAGATCTTCGCGATGGATGATCGCGGCCTGAATGTGGCGATGAGCGATGTCACCTCCGATTACTGGCAGGGTGACGAGGCCAAATGGCAGGAGACCTTTCTGAAGGGGGCCGATGCCCGCCACCTGTCGGAGGTCGATTTCGACGAGAGCACCCAGAGCTACACCGTGCAGGTCAGCCTGCCGGTGGTCGATCCGGCGACCGCCAAACCGATCGGTGCCGTGACCTTCGGCATCGATGTCGAGGCGCTCGACGCGCTCTGACGACGCCGGCCCTATCAAAGCGTAACGCATTCATCACCGCCGGCCACGGCCATCGCCGGGAGGACGATACCCCTATGCGCTCGACGACGGTTTTCAGGCGGACCAGACGCCTGCACGTGACATTGACCCTGGTTCTGGCCGCTCTCGTCGCCGTGGTTCTGACGATCACCGGTCTGCGCGACGCCGTCGGCCGCGCAGATTCGCTGGAAGCCGCCTATCTGCGCTCGGACCGGACGATTACCGATCTGCTGGCCGATCAGGTGAGCGGCGGCGTGCAATACAGAAAGGCCGCCGGCATCGAGGCGATCGTACAGCCCCTGCTGGAACGGCCCGACAACCGGCTCGCCAGCCTTGCCGCCTTCGACGCCGATGGCGGACAGATCGCATCGCTGACCGATTCGCGGCTGGCCGGGGTCGATCTCGCCGCCCTGCACGGGCGTGCCGCCGAGGCGCTGAATGCCGGCCGGTATCATGACGAGGTCACTGCCGGCCACGTGCTGCTGGTCCGGCCGGTGCTGGCCGGCCGCGACCGGCGCATGGTCGGCAGCATTGCCGCGGCCTGGTCGCTGGACACGGTGAAGGCGGAATCCACCGAAGCGATTCTCGGCTCGGCACTGACCGCGGTCGTGGCCGTGCTGGTGCTGGTTGCCGGCCTGATCCTTGGGCTGCGGGTGCTGCTGTCCCGGCCGCTGACCGCGGCTGTCGATGCCATGCGCGGTCTGGCCGACGGCCGCCTCGACACGACCATAGCCGGCATGGACCGGCGCGACGAGATCGGTGCCATCGCCCATGCGCTGGTCGTGTTCCGCGACGGCATGGTCGAGACCGAACGGCTGAGAGCCGCGCGCGATCAGGATCGCGCCGCCGTCGAGGCCGAGAAACAGGCGGCGCTCGACCGGCTCGCACAGGATTTCCAGACCGCGATGGGTGATGTCGTCCAGACCGTGACGGCATCCTCGGCCCAGATGCGGTCCACGGCCGGCGCCCTCAGCGCCAGTGCTGAACGGGCCCGCGATACCAGTTCCGATGTCGTGGCCTCGGCCAGCGCCACGGCCGCGAATGTCCAGACCGTCGCCACATCGACCGGACAATTGTCATCGGCGATCGCCGAAATCCAGAACCGGGTTGCCGAAGGCCTGTCGATCACCGGCGATGCCGTGACCGAGGCCGCCCGGTCGAACCAGACCGTGATCGGGCTGGTCGATGCCGCGGCCCGGATCGGCGAAGTCGTGCAGCTGATCAGCGCTATCGCCGAACAGACCAACCTGCTGGCGCTGAACGCCACCATCGAGGCCGCGCGCGCCGGTGCCGCCGGCAAGGGCTTCGCGGTGGTGGCGTCCGAGGTGAAATCCCTGGCCAACCAGACGGCACAGGCGACGGCGCAGATCGAGGCCCAGATCAGCGAAATCCGCACTGTGGCCGGTAATGCCGCGGGGGCGATCAGCGGTGTCGGCGACACCATCGGGCGGATCAGCGCGATCGTGGGCGACATCGCCGGCGCCGTCGACCGCCAGCGCTCCGCCACCGCCGAGATCGTGGACTCTATCAGCCGCGCAGTGACCGGTGCCGATGCGGTAAGCCAGGCCATCGGTGCTGTATCGCGTGAGGCCACGGATACCGGCAGCATGGCGCATCAGGTGCTGGACGCCTCCACCACACTGGTCGATGAGGGCCGGCGGTTGAATGACCGGGTCAACAACTTCCTGGGCCATCTGCGCGCCGCCTGACCGAGCCTGCCGACTGATCCGCCACCGCACCTGCCATGCGCGTGTCGCATGGCAGGTGCTCGCGGATTTGCCACGTGACGACCGGGCCTTTGTGCACTATTTGTTCGTGTGCTGTCCCATGGACAAGAAGGGTTTGCCCGGTGCGTGATACTCCTCTCCGCGACACCACGCGTGACACGACCAAGCTGATCAGCGTCCGCGGCGCGCGGGAACACAATCTGAAGGATGTCGATGTCGATATCCCGCGCGACAAGCTGGTGGTGATCACCGGCCTGAGCGGCTCGGGCAAGTCGTCGCTTGCCTTCGATACGATCTATGCCGAAGGCCAGCGCCGCTATGTCGAAAGCCTGTCGGCCTATGCCCGCCAGTTTCTGGAACTGATGCAGAAGCCGGATGTGGAGCGGATCGACGGATTGTCGCCGGCAATTTCGATCGAGCAGAAGACCACCTCGCGCAATCCCCGATCGACCGTCGGCACCGTCACCGAGATCTACGATTACATGCGCCTGTTATGGGCGCGGGTCGGTATTCCCTACTCGCCGGCGACCGGACTGCCGATCGAAAGCCAGACCGTCAGCCAGATGGTCGACCGGATGATCGAGATGGGCGACGGCACCAGGCTGCTGCTGCTGGCGCCGGTCGTGCGGGGCCGCAAGGGCGAATACCGCAAGGAATTGGCCGAGCTGATGAAGCGCGGCTTCACCCGCGTGAAGATCGACGGCGAGATCCACGAGATCGAGGATGCGCCGGCGCTGGACAAGAAGCGCAAGCACGAGATCGAGGTGGTGGTCGACCGGATCGTGGTCCGCGACGGGCTGGGCAACCGGCTGGCCGACAGTGTCGAGACCGCGCTGGAACTGGCCGATGGCATCATGATCGCCGAGAATGCCGAGACCGGAGAGCGCACGACCTTTTCATCGCGCTTCGCCTGCCCGGTTTCGGGCTTCACGATCGACGAGATCGAGCCGCGGCTGTTCAGCTTCAACAACCCCTATGGCGCCTGCCCCGATTGTGACGGGCTGGGCGTGAAGATGCATTTCGATCCCGATCTGGTGGTGCCGGACCCGACCATCAGCCTGCGGGAAGGCGCGGTCGCCCCCTGGGCCAAATCGACCACGCAGTTCTATCAGCAGACCCTGACCGGCATTGCCGCCCATTACAAGGTGACCCTGAACCAGCCCTGGGAAAAGCTGACCGACCGGGTTCGTCAGGTCATTCTGTTCGGCAGCGGTGAAGAAGCCATCCGCATCCGTTATGAGGACGGCGCCCGCGACTATACCGTCGACCGGCCGTTCGAAGGCGTGATCCCGAACCTGGACCGACGCTGGCGCGAAACCGACAGTGCCTTCGTGCGCGAGGAACTGGCGCGTTTCCAGGGCACCCGCCCCTGCGAGACCTGCGGCGGCCACCGCCTGAAGGACACGGCCCTCGCGGTCAAGATCGACATGTGCCACATCAGCGCGGTGACGGCACTGTCGATCGGTGCCGCCCGCGACTGGTTCGCCAGCCTTGAGCGCAAGCTCGATCCCAAGCGCCTGGAAATCGCCCAGCGGATCCTGAAGGAAATCAACGAACGCCTGCGCTTCCTGACCGAAGTCGGGCTGGATTACCTCACCCTCGCCCGGGGGTCCGGATCGCTGTCGGGCGGCGAAAGCCAGCGCATCCGGCTGGCCTCGCAGATTGGATCGCGGCTGACCGGCGTGCTCTATGTGCTGGACGAGCCGTCGATCGGCCTGCATCAGCGCGACAATGACCGGCTGCTCGCGGCGCTGCGCGACCTGCGCGATCTGGGCAATTCGGTGCTGGTGGTGGAGCATGACGAAGACGCCATTCGCTCGGCCGACCATGTCATCGACATGGGCCCCGGTGCCGGCGAGCATGGCGGCACAATCATCGCCGAGGGCACCCCCGCCGAGATCATGGCCAATCCGGCCTCGCTGACCGGCCAGTACCTGACCGGACGGCAGTTGATCCCTGTGCCGGCAAAACGGCGCAAGGGCATCGGCGAGAGCATCAGCGTGATCGGCGCCCGGTCGAACAATCTGCAGGATGTGAGCGCATCCTTCCCGCTCGGCACCTTCACCTGCGTCACCGGCGTGTCCGGCGGTGGCAAATCCACCCTGGTGATCGAGACGCTGTATCAGGCGGTGGCACGGCGGCTGAACAATGCCCGCACCCATCCCGGTCAGCACGACCGGATCGACGGGCTGGAGCATATCGACAAGATCATCAACATCGATCAGTCGCCGATCGGCCGCACGCCGCGATCGAACCCCGCCACCTATGTCGGCCTGTTCACCACCATCCGCGACTGGTTCGCGGGCCTGCCGGAATCGAAGGCCCGCGGCTACAAGCCCGGCCGGTTCTCGTTCAACGTCAAGGGCGGGCGCTGCGAAGCCTGCCAGGGCGACGGCGTGATCCGGATCGAGATGCATTTCCTGCCCGACGTCTATGTCCAGTGCGATGCCTGCAAGGGCAAGCGTTATAACCGCGAGACTCTGGAGGTCCAGTTCAAGGGCAGGTCGATCGCCGATGTTCTGGACATGACGGTCGACGAGGGGGTGGAATTCTTCCACGCCATGTCGTCGATCCGTGACAAGCTGCGCACCATCGCCGAGGTCGGGCTTGGCTATATCCGGCTGGGTCAGGCCGCCACCACTTTGTCGGGCGGCGAGGCGCAACGCGTGAAGCTGGCCAAGGAGCTGTCGCGGCGGGCAACCGGCCGGACCTTGTACATCCTCGACGAACCCACGACCGGGCTGCATTTCGACGACGTCCGCAAGCTGCTGGAGGTGCTGCACACCCTGGTCGATCAGGGCAATACCGTGGTGGTCATCGAGCATAATCTGGATGTGATCAAGACCGCCGACTGGATCATCGATCTGGGACCGGAGGGCGGATCCGGCGGCGGCCAGATCGTGGGTGTCGGCACGCCGGAGACGATCATCCGCAATCCGGCCAGCCACACCGGCCAGTATCTGGCGCGGCATCTGGATCTTGAGCACGAAAAGCGGGATGCCGCCCGGGTTGCCGCCGCCGGGTAAAGATCCGGTACCGGGCGACGATCTGGTACCGGGCGACCGATGCGCCGGGGGCTGATGCAGGCTCGCTCCAAGCCGGTCAGCCCCCGATCAACTCCATCCTGACGCCGGCGTCAGCAAGCAGCGCCGCGATCGCCGGCGGCGGCGCGCTGTCGGTGACCACCAGATCGACCTCGGTGATCGCGGCCAGGGAGACCAGGCCGCGGCGGAAGAACTTGCTGCCATCGACCGCGAGGATCGTGCGGTCGGCCTGCCGCATCGCCGCGCGGACCGCCTGCACCTCGCCATGATCGTCATCGCCCATCACGCCGTGCTCGTCGATGCCGCTGACCGATATCACCGCCGTGTCGAAACGAAAGGCACCGATGAAATCCACGGTGTCGTGGTTGAAGACGCCGGCATCGACATGGCGCACGAAGCCGCCGGGAACCGCGACGGTCGCGGTCTCCACCTCGCTCAACAAGGTGGCGCTGCGCAGGCTGTAGGTCACCACCCGCAGCCTCTCCCGCCGGGTGAGTGCGCGGGCGACCGCCTCGCAGGTGGTGCCGGTGTCGAGGAAGACGGCCGAGCCGTCGCCCACGAGCTGCGCCACCCGCTCGCCGATGCGCACCTTGCCATCGGCATTCTCCACCCGCCGCCGGCGATAGGTCGGCGGATCGATGGGCGGGGCGGCGAGCGTGCCGCCGCCATGCAACCGCCGGACGAGACCGGCCTCCTCCAGATCGATCAGATCCCGGCGCGCCGTCTGGGTGGTCACCCCGAAGCGGGTCGATATCTCGTCGAGCGAGATGAAGCGATGGTGTTGAAGATGCGCGACGAGTTGTGCCTGGCGTCGGCTCTTCTTGTCCGTGTCGTCCATTCAGCCCCCGGAGCCAAATGAGGTCTCGCCCTGATGAGACCGCATTCTTACGAGGAAAGGGAGGGGATTGTCCCCTCCCTCATCCCCATCATCGGATGGATGTGCGATCAGAACCGCACATGCAGTTTCGCCGTGACCGAATGGTCGGTGGCATCATCGCCGAACTGCCCGCCATAGCCCAGCGCCAGGCCGGCATCATCGGTGAGGCCGATGTCGAGGCCGGTGCGCAGGATCGCGGCGTTCTCGGCGATCGATGCGCCGGTGACGCCAAAGCCCGAACCGCCGGCGGCGAAGCGGAGATCCGCATCGGGGTCGACATCGCCGAAGGCATGGCGCCAGCCCAGTTCCGCCCGGAAGGCGGCCGGTGTCTCGCCCAGGCCGAATTCCTGCACGGTGCGCAGGCCCAGCGTGGTGAAGGTGGTCCGCATGTCGATGCCGTCGCCGGACAGGGCCGCCGCACCGCCGGCTTCGGTGAAGTCCTCGCCCGACAGACGCAGATGCGTGACCCCGGCGAAAGGCTCGAACGCGCCCTGGCTGGTTGCCATGCGATAGTTCACTTCACCGAAGACCTGTGCCGCATCCACGTCATAGCCGGCGGTGAGGGTTTCGGTGGTGCCGGCATAGCTGGCCCGGCGAGAGGTCTCGGCATCGTTCAGGCTGTAGGCGGCCCCCAGATGGAAGCCCACCGCGCCGGTGCGGGTCGCGACATAGATACCGGCATGGTAGCTGTCGGCATCGAGCTTGCCGCCGGTGCCGTCCTGCTTGACCGTGGCCTGGCCAAAGCCCGCGAAGGCGCCGATCCGCCAGCCATCGCCGACCGCCGCATCCAGACCGAACAGGGTGCCCGCGCTGTTGCGGTCGACCGAGGCCACCTGATCGCCATCATTGGAGCCCCAGGCACCATAGGCCTGCAGCCACATCCGCCCGGCGCCATAGGCGGCTGACGCCGGCGCGTCGCCAGCGCCGATCCCCCCGCCACTGAGCCCGCCCTGAGCCGCGACCACGTCGCCGACGGCCATCGCGCCCTGCATCAGCGCGCCCGCGGCCGAGGCATGAAGATCGCCCGACAGGCTTTCGAAAGCGGCACTGGCCGTGCCGGCATCGGTGAGCACCACCGCGTCATAGACGGCATTGCCCATGCCCAGCGTCTCGACCGCCGCGGCCGTGGCGCGCTGGTTGGCCGTGCCGGCGACGCTGTTGAAGCTGGTGTCGTTGCGCTCCAGCCGCAGGGTGACATCGGTGGTGTCATAGCGCAGCGTCGGGTCGAGGAAGGCGAGCGAGCTGGTCACCGTGCCGAAGCGGCCGGTCACACCACCATCGGCGGTCAGGATCGTGTAGTCGGTCTGCGGTGCATAATCGCCGCCGGCGGCCATGGCCAAAACCGAGCCCGCCAGGGCGGCGGTGCCGGTGACGTCGACCCGGTCGGCCTTGCCATCGGCATCGACCTCGACCTCATAGATCGCGCCATCGGCCATGGTCAGGTCGCCCGCAACCTTCAGCGTGCCGATCGACCCGCCGGGGGCGAGACGTGCGCCCGAGGCAATGGCAAGGTTGCCGACGGTGCCGGTGCCGCCCAGCGTTGCGCCATCGCGGACGGTGGTCTGAGCGGAGCCGGCCAGCGAGCCGTCGACATTCAGCCGGCCCGCCTCGACCGTGGTCGTGCCGGTGAAACTGTTGTCGGCGGCAAGCGTCAGAGTGCCGGCGCCGGTCTTGGCGAAGGCGCCGCTGCCGCTGAACACACCCGAGGCCGTGACGGCGGCATCGGCATCGGCAACCTCGATGAAACCGCCGCCGGCCTCGACCGACACATCGCGGGCGAGCGTCGCCATCCGGGTGCCGGCGATCCTGAGGCCGCCATTGTCGAGCCTGAGCCGCGCCGTGGCGTTACCGAGAGCCGCATCCTCGTCGACGATCACGGTGCCGGCATCAGTCACCAGGGTCTCGCCGATGAAGCTGTGATCGTCGATACAGTATTCCTGGATCGCCGCCTGAAGACGCGCATCGTCGCTCGCGCAATCGAGCAGGGTCTTCTTCTCGTCCTCGGTCAGGCCGGACAGGACCGGCATGCCGTTCTCGTCGGCGATCTGGCCCAGATAAAGGTCGGTCCGCATATTGTTGCGGGTCAGGTAGAAGATCTTGCCCTTTTCGGCAAAGACGCCGGCGGCCTCGCCCCAGATCAGGCGGGTCGCGTCACCATCTGCGGCGGTATAGGTCTCAAGCGCCGGGCCGACCCATTTGACCACATGGGCCACGGGCTCGTGATCCGAGAGCGGCGTGGTGCCGTCATTGGCATAGCCGGTGTCGTCGAGCACGCCGGTATAGGCGTCATCGGGGTCGTCGGCCAGCACCTGCCATTTGCCGAAGGGCCGTGCCGCCATGAAATGGTCGATCGTCACCCGGTCCCAACTGGTCCAGGTGTTGGTGTGGTCTTCGCCGGCAGACGGCCAGGTGGTGCTGCCGTCGCCCAGCCCATGCGGGGCAAAGACCTCTCGCTCGCTGTCCTTCTGCAGCAGGATGTACTGCTTCTTCAGGATGTTGAGCGTCTGCGGGACGTTGCTTGCGACCGGATAGGTTTCATCTTCGAAGGTCAGGCCGTTCCCCGCCATGTCCTTGGCGACGATCTGTTCCCACTGCCGCCAACTCATGCTGGAAATGCTGTCGATCCCGGGGAATTCGTCGCGATGGCTGTCGAAATAGCTCTGGATGACATTGCGGTATCGGGCGTTGCCATTGTCGTCCGTCGCCTGCATCGCGGCGACATAGGCCAGGAAATCGGCCTCGCGGCCTTCAGGCGTGTATTGTTGCGCGAGATCACGCCAGAGGTCGGAACTGCCGCCGTCAATGATGGTGCGGGCAAACAGATAGGATTGCTGCTCGGCATTGTGCAGGCCGCGCTCCGACAGATCGCCGGCATTGAAGTCGCCGGTGATGATGACCGGCCTGGCCTGGGCTTTCGCCCAGTCGTTGAGCGCCTTGGCCTCGTCGATACGATAGGTCGGTTCGTCGTAATAGTTCAGATGCACCGTGCCGACGACCGTCTCGGGCGTCTTGTTCTGCGCGTCCACGGTCTGATACGAGACCCGCACGCCATCCTCATGACTGCCATGGCTGCCCGCGAGCCGGGACGCCACGCCGACATCGCCGGACTGCCCGGTGGTATAGGTGCCCAGCCCCTCATTCTCCAGCAGTGGCGGAATGGTCGAGAGATAGGTGCTGTCGCCGCGCAGCTCCTGGAAGGTCAGGATGTCGTAATCGCCATTGACCAGGAACTCAGACATCGCCGCGGCCGGGTTCGGCTTGAAGCGGTCGATCCAGGTGTTCAACGACAGGATTCGCATCTCGCCCTCTCCGGCAAGTGCCGGCGCGGGAAGAAGCGGCAGGATGGCCACCGTGGACAGAAGCAGGATCTGCAGGCGGCTGCGGGACGGCCTTGCGCGAAGGTCGGTGCGGTTCATCTCGTTTTCCTCGATTTCGGTGCCGGAGGGGGAAGCCGGGCCCGGCACCGAATGTCAGAATACAGACGTATAATGTAGGAAAGATGACATTTCAGATGACAATACACGCCCGATATCTTCCGCAGCGCCTTGCGTGATCGGGCATGCCTTGCACCGCCCATTCGACCCGGTCCGCCGCACGCCCGACAGCCACACCATCATTCGCCGGCGAATAGTTGTCGATTCATCACAACTTTAGCGGGTTTTGAAAGCAACCATCGCAAATTGGGCCATCTATCGAATTTATAATGGAAATGCCACTGGAAATGCCCCGCCATCTCTTGCTGAACCAGCCCTCCTGTCATAGCGTTGGTCTACGATCAGAAGCACAGCGACAGAACTGTGCCCCAGCGGGCATGGCAGGATGGGCGGATCGCGTCGCCCGCATCCGCATTCCCATGAACGGACGATAACCGCGAGAGATCGGGATCAGACCGGGAGATTTTGCCACATGCCTGGTGCATCGGCGGCGAAGAACGATCTTTGTGTATTGGATCCGGAACAAGGGCGACATGCGGACCCTGCAACATCTGCCGGAGATGTGGCGCGGTCGGGTGCTGTGAACCGCGCCGCCCACGAACCGGACTCCGGTCAGGCAGGTTCCGCCGGCAAGGCGCGCGAAGCCGATATCCGGTCACTGCCGGCGATTCTGGCCGCGAATGATCCACGCGCGCCCGGTCTTTCAGGGCTGGAACCGGATGCGGCCGCCCAGAGCATTGCGCGCATCGGGCGCCGGCTGCTGGCCGATGCCGCGGCACCCGGATCGCCTGTTGAGCCCAGCCGCCCGGCCACGGGCCCCGCGCCAGCCGACATGGCGATGATTGCCGACACCATCGCCGATCTCATCAGCCGTGGCGCACAAGCGCGCGAACTGGTGCAGCCGATGATCGCGCCGGCGGAAGCGCGTCGGCGGGCCGGACTGGTGACCGCCTTGCTGGTCGGCGGTGCGTTGTTCACGCTGACCACACGCGACAGCCATGCCGCCGATGCAGTACGCCCCGACGACGTCGCGGTGGTCGTGGCGGCACTGGGCCTGGCCGGGTTCCGGGCGGCAACCTGTCCGGCGGCATTGGAAGCCAGCAGCCGCCAGCCCCGGCGGCCATGACAGCCACCACCGCGCTTGCGGCTTGAGGGTCGGGCGCGACTGTACTATGTCCTGAGGCGGCGGCCGGATCAGGTCGTCGGCGACGGAAAGGTTGTGCGCTGTGAACACCCCCAACCCGGTTCATATCATCGGCGGCGGCCTCGCCGGATCGGAAGCCGCCTGGCAGGTGCTGCGCGCGGGCGTGCCGGTCGTCCTGCACGAGATGCGGCCGGTCAGGGCCACCGATGCGCATTCCACCGATGGGCTGGCGGAGCTGGTCTGCTCCAATTCCTTCCGGTCCGATGATGCGACCGCCAATGCGGTGGGCGTTCTGCATGCCGAGATGCGCCGCGCCGACAGCGTGATCATGGCGGCAGCCGACGCCAATCAGGTGCCGGCCGGTGGCGCGCTGGCCGTCGACCGGCATGGCTTTTCGGCCGCGGTGGAAGCGCGGCTGCGTAGCCACCCGTTGCTGGAGATCCGGCGTGAGGAGGTGACCGGCCTGCCGCCGGCCGAGTGGGGCCCCACGATCATCGCCACCGGCCCGCTGACCTCGCCTGCACTCGCCGAGGCGGTGCGGGCGGCCACCGGCGAAGACAGTCTTGCCTTTTTCGATGCCATCGCCCCGATCGTCCATCACGAGAGCATCGATTTCAACATTGCCTGGATGCAGTCGCGCTATGACAAGCCGGGGCCGGGCGGCACGGGCGCCGACTACATCAACTGCCCCATGGATCGCGAGACATATGAAGCTTTCATCGCCGCCCTGATCGCCGGCGAGAAGACCGATTTCAAGGAATGGGAGAAGTCGACGCCGTATTTCGAGGCCTGTCTGCCGATCGAGGTGATGGCCGAGCGCGGGCCGGAGACCCTGCGCTTCGGGCCGATGAAGCCGGTGGGGCTGACCGATCCGCGCACCGGCCGGTCGCCGCATGCCGTGGTCCAGCTGCGCCAGGACAACGCCCAGGGCACGCTGTGGAACATCGTCGGCTTCCAGACCAAGCTGAAATATGGCGAGCAAAGCCGCATCTTCCGGATGATCCCGGGACTTGGCGGCGCCGAATTCGCCCGGCTGGGCGGCATCCACCGCAACACCTTCATCAACAGCCCGCGGGTTCTGGATGGTGCCATGCGGCTGAAGGTGGCACCCCATCTGCGCTTCGCAGGCCAGGTCACCGGTGTTGAAGGCTATGTGGAAAGCGCCGCAATGGGGCTGCTGGCCGGCCGGTTCGCGGCCGCCGAGGCGCTGGGCGTGGCGGCCCTGCCCCCGCCGGCAACCACCGCCATGGGGGCGCTTCTGGCCCACATCACCGGCGCCGCCAACCCGGAAACCTTCCAGCCGATGAACGTGAATTTCGGCCTGTTCGCCCCGCTGGAAGGCCGTGTCCGCAAGAATGAGCGCAAGGCCAACATGGCGCGCCGCGCCCTGGACGATATCGGACCCTGGGCCGATGCCGCACCGGCTGCGGGAACCCGGCCAGCGGCGTGACGTAAGGGCCAACCGGCTCAGCCGCGGGTCATCAACAGCGTGAAGGCCCGGCGTGCCGGCGACAGCATGGCCGGCTGCGCGAAGGGATCATGACCGGCATCGGCCAGCCGCTTCAGATACAGCCGGGCCAATGCGCCCTGGCCGGCAACAGGGCGCGGCAGCCGGCCGGCACGGCGGCTGTCGGTCAGTATGGCCTCTGCCCGACCGGCGATGGCGGCGACGATCTCGCACAGGGCCCGAGCCGCCTGATCCTTGCGCAGATGCGGTTCCACCACGGCACTCACCGTCAGGCCGGCCGTCGTCATTCGGTCGAGCGGAAGATGCACCCGTCGACGGCGGGCCTGATATGGCAGGGCCCGCAATGTGCCGACCAGCCCGAAACCGGTGCCCGCGTCCTCTGCCGCATCCAGAAGGGCCGCGTCGGTGACGCCCAGAACCTGGGCCTGGAGCCGGGCCAGCTGGCCGGCGGTGTCGCGGGCATGACGCTCCAGCGCCGGCAGATCGGGAAATGGTGTCGGCTCCAGATCAACCTCGCGGGCATCGATCATCCGGTCCAGCCGCGCGCGCGGCAGATCATGGACGATCATGGCCGGCCCCAGAATATCGATCACCTGATGCCGGCGGGGCGTGCCAGCCTCGATCCCGTCCAGCGCCTCGCGCCACCATTGCAGGCGGATGGCACCGATCATCGCCTCGCTGACCACATCGGCGGTCTTGGCGGTTTCGAACGCAAAACCAAGCAGGGCCACCAGCCCCGGCCGCTGCTCCGGCGGTGCCAGCATCAGGCAGGCAAAGCGATCGGGGTCGGTGGTGGTCAGCTCGGCGGCGCAGGCGTCGAGGGCCGCATGGCGTTCGATATCGGTGGCAGTCGGCATACAGTCTTCCTGTGGTGATGACGGGGCCTGTGGCGATGACGGGGCCTGTGGCGATGACGGAGATCGGGTATGATCGGCATCGGAGGCATCGGGGCTGCACCCGTCCGGGTGCAGCCCGGCCGCAGTTGTGCGACGATACAGGCTTCAGGGGGTCCACCGCAAACCGGGTGATGTTATGGTTTGGGACGGCGGCCGCCATCCACCCTTCTGACGCCATCCACCCTTCTGACGCCACCCACATTTTCTGGCGCCACCCACATCTTCTGACGCCAGACCGGAGACCACACCGCCGATGCCGGCTGACGCCAATCCCCTGCCTCGCCCCGTACAGCCCGCCCCGGCCCGCGCCGACATCGCCACCCGCACCCTGGCCGCGGGGCGAGAGGATTTTCCCGTCCTGTCATGGGCCGCACCGCCCGGCCCGGCCCGGCCGGCGATCCATGCCTTCTATCGCGCTGCCCGCAGGCTCGACGATATCGCCGACGATCAGACTCTGCCGGCGGCCACACGGATCGCGGCCATCGATGCCTTTAGGGGCGGGTTGACGCCTGATGCCGCCCCGCAGATCCTGACCAGGGACGCGGGGGACTCGGCATCGCCGGAGGCGCGCGAACTGGGGCGACTGGCCCGCGACGCAGCAGCGGCACTGCGCGCCGCCGATATCAGCGTTCAGACGCTGGCCGATCTGGCCGAGGCATCGCGTCGCGATGTCGACGGCTTCCGACCGCAGGACTGGGCCGATCTGGACGCGCATTGCCGGCTGTCGGCGGCCCCCGTCGCACGGGTGCTGATGCAGGCGGCCGGCGACCACGACCAGCGGCGTGGCCGTGCCGCCGATGATCTGGCCGTGGCACTGCAACTGTTGAACCATCTGCGTGACCTGGGGCGCGATTACCGCACCGCCGGCCGGGTCTGGATTCCCGGACGCTGGCTGGCCGATGCCGGCCTTGGTGTCGCGGTCCTGGGCGCACCGGCGGCACCGCCCCGGCTTGGTGCCGCAATCGGGCGGATGCTTGATGCCATCGATGAATTGCTGGCACGGGCGGCGTCGCTGCCGATGGAGACACCGTTCCGGCGTCTGCGCATCCAGGCCGGGCTGACGCTGCGCATCGCCCGTCGCCACCGCCGCCGGTTCACCGGCGCAGATCCCCTGGCCGGCATGGTCCGACCGCGCCGCCGCGACTGGCTGGGCGCAATACTGGGCACCGCATTCGCCGAACTCTACCCGGGCAGCACCAGCGGGCGCACCGCCATCGGCGGCAGCAGCTTCAGTATGGCCGTGCGGCTGATGCCGGCCGACCGCCGGCCGGCGATGCTGGCGCTGTACGGGTTCAGCCGCATGGTCGACGACATCGCCGATGGCGTCGATGCCACCGATATCCGCCGTCTGCGCCTGGATCTGATCGACGACCGGCTGCTGGCGATGGCCTCGGGCCAACTGCCCGCTGCACATCCGGCCATGGATGCCGCCGAAGATGCCACCATCGGCACGGCGGTGATCAGCCACGGGCTGCCGGCAACCGCGCTGCGCATGATCATTGCCGGCTGTCGCAGCGATTGTCTGGACGGCGCCGCCTTTGCCCCCACCTGGCCGGCCCTGCTGCGCTATGTCGACCGGGTGGCGGGCGCCGTCGGCCAGGCGGCGCTGCCGGTTTTCGACGTGCCGGGCGATCGCGGCCATCACTATGCCCAACAACTGGGCCGGGCCCTGCAATTCGTGAACATCCTGCGCGACCTGGATGAAGATGCGGTTCGTGGCCGGATCTATCTGCCGGCCGAGGCGATCATCGCCGCCGGTGTCGACCCGAGGCTGCCGGCGGTGGAGATCATCGAGGGACCGGCACGCCGGCCGGCCGCCACAGCGCTGGCCCGCGCCGCCCGCGCGGCCTTCGCGGCAGCCGATGCCGCCCTTCCGCCTGAACCCGCATTACGTCGCCGGCTGCGACCGGCAATGGCGATGGGCGATGCCTATCGCGGCCTGCTGGCGGTGCTGGAGGCGACCGGCTTCGACAGCATCGACCAGCCGACCCGCCGGCGGCTGAAACGGCGCGCGATGCGCGTCGCGGTGGTCCACGCGGTCAATGCCCGGCTTGGTCGCTGAGGTGACCGGTCCCACCTGCCGCCGCGCCCTGGTCGTCGGGGCCGGCATCGCCGGGCTTGCCGCTGCCCTGGACCTCGCCGAAGCCGGGCTGGCGGTGGAGATTTTGGAGGCGGCCCCCGGTGCCGGCGGCCGCTGCCGGTCGTTCGACGATCGCGAGACCGGCCGCCGGCTCGACAATGGCACGCATGTGCTGCTGGGCGCCAATCCCGCGGCGCTCGATTTCGTGCGCCGCGTCGGTGGCTGTTTCAGAATGCTGCCACCGGTCTATCCGGTGGTCGTGCTCGATGCTCCCGGCGGCGACGTCACCCGACGGCTGCATCTGGACCTGGATCGGCCGCTGGCAGCCCTTCGTGCAATCGGCGCCGGTTCCGGCGATCTGGCCGCCCTGCTGCGGCTGGTGGTTATTGGTGGCCGGAACGACCGGATCGGGCGTGACCATCCCAGACTGCTCTCGACGCCGTGTGGCCGGCTGCTACTGGGGCCGCTGATCCGCGCAGCGCTGAACATCGATCCGGCCGACGCCGACACCCGGCTGGTCCGGCGGCTTCTGGGCCGGCTGGCGTTGGCGGGGCCGGCCGGAGTGCGCCTGTATCTGGTGGAAGGCGGACTGGATGCCGCCCTGATCGCCCCGGCGCTGGCGCGGCTGCGCGATCTTGGCGCCATCCTGCGCACTGGGGCCGCCGTCGATCGCCTGCCTGAACCGGCTGCGGATCAGGCGACCATTCTGGCGGTGCCTCCGGCCGCGGCGAAACGGCTGCTGCCGGCGCTGCGGGTGCCGGAGGGGTCGTCGGCGATCCTGAACCTGCATTACGCCCTGCCCGCCGGGGCCGGGACCAGCCATCTGCCGGATGCGCTGATGGTGGTGGGCGGGCTCGCCGACTGGATATTTCACCGAGACGGCATTCTGTCGATCACCACCAGTGCCGCCGATGATCGGGTGGGCGATCCGGCCGAGCGACTGGCGGCGATCGGCTGGGCCGAGATCCGGAGCGCTCTGGGCGCCGATGCCGGTCTGCCACGAGACATGCCGCCGGTGCGTGTGGTGAAGGAAAAGCGCGCGACCATGCGCCATGATCCGGCGGGCGAAGCCCGGCGCCCACCGCCCGGTGCCAGCATGCAGCGGCAGGTTTATCTGGCCGGCGACTGGACCGACACCGGCCTGCCCGCAACCATCGAAGGTGCGGTTCTCAGCGGCCGTGCCGCCGCCCGCGCGGTGCTGACCGCCCGCTGACCCGTGACATGTCGACGGCACCTCTTGGCCACAGCCGCATCTGGCCCCATATTGCGCCACGACGGTTGCGCGATGCCCGAGGAATGACGGGCGATCCGCTACCGCCGACGGCCTGCCCGTCTCCACCGCCAATGGCGCATCACCGGAGGCGTCGGAGGCTGGCACAGACCGGGCATTCAAGCTATCACCACCCGGGGGGATCGCGGCCGCAATCGTCTTGCCCGCCCGTGCAACCTTTCCGCCAGCGGAGATGTTGCCCGTGTGGGTGACAACTATGCCGCCCTGCCCCCTGGGGCCGCCGGAACGGCGGCTTCACGGTAAAAAGACAACGAGGACGAGGATCGTCATGGCGTTCGAACTTCCCGCCCTGCCCTATGACAAGACCGCTCTGGAGCCGCACATCTCGGCCCAGACCTTTGAGTTCCATCACGGCAAGCATCACAACACCTATGTCGTGAACCTCAACAAGCTGGTCGAGGGCACCGATCTCGCCGACGCCAGCCTTGAGGACATCATCGTCAAGACCCGTGGCGATGCCTCCAAGGCCGGCGTGTTCAACAATGCGGCCCAGGTCTGGAACCACACCTTCTTCTGGCATTCGATGAAGCCGAACGGCGGCGGCGCGCCGACCGGCGAACTGGCCAAGCGCATCGAGGCCGATTTCGGCAGCCTCGACAAGTTCAAGGACGCCTTCAAGACCGCCGCCACCACCCAGTTCGGCTCGGGCTGGGCCTGGCTGGTGGTCAAGGACGGCAAGCTTGAGGTGGTCAAGACCGGCAATGCCGAGACCCCGGTCGGCACCGGCGCCACGCCGCTGCTGACCCTGGACGTCTGGGAGCACGCCTATTATCTGGATTACCAGAACCGGCGCCCCGACTTCATCCAGTCGTATCTGGACAATCTGGTGAACTGGGATTTCGCCGCCGCCAATCTCGGCGCGGCCTGATCCGGTATCCGGCGGCCACGGCCGCCGGCACCCGACAGCCTTCATGAAAAACCCCCGCCGGCGCATGCATCGGCGGGGGTTTTTTCGTCCAAGGCCTGCGGATGCGATCAGAGCGCGATCAGCGCCGCCGCGGCCTTGCGGTCTTCCATCATCAGCACGTTGTAGGTGCGGGCCGCCGCACCCGTGTCCATGAACTCGACACTCAGCCCGGCATCACGCAGGGCATCGCGGAGCGGGCGCGGCACCAGCTGGGTGCGGGCGCCACAACCGATGATCAGAATTTCGACCGCCCCGCCACGACCGGCGGCGATCATCGGTGCCAGGCTTTCGACCGTGGCACCGGCAATGTCGGTGGCCGACCATGGCTCCACCGCCGCCGGCAGGATCAGAACCGATCCGGAGACGACCTCTCCGGCGATCCGGAAGCGGCCGGCGGCATAACCCTGCACCACCTTGGCGCCATCGGCAAGCTTCGGTGTCAGGTCCATCATCGGCTTGGGTCCTTCGGGGTTGCTGCGTTGACCGACACATCGGGCTGCATCGCCGAGCCGCCAGGTCAGGCGTCGGCCGCACCGGCCGCATCGGCGTCGTCTTCGCCACCCACACGGCCGCGCTGACGGCGCTGAAGGTTCAGATAGACCAGCACCGGCACAGCAATGAAGATGGTGGAGTATGTGCCGATGAAAACCCCCGCGATCATCGCAAAGGTGAAGCCCGACAATGCCTCACCCGCCACGAAGAACAGGGCGAACAGGGCGATGAGGGTGGTGAGCCCGGTCATGATCGTGCGGGCAAGCGTGTCGTTCACCGCGCGGTTCAGAAGCTCGGGCACGGTCATGTCGCGATATTTGCGCAGGTTTTCGCGCACCCGGTCGAAGATCACCACCGTATCGTTCAGCGAATAGCCGATGATGGTCAGTACCGCCGCCACCGAGGTCAGGTTGAACTCGTACCCGGTGATGGCGTACATGCCGATCGTCATGATCACGTCGTGGAACAGGGCCAGCACCGCCCCGACGCCGAACTGCCATTCGAAGCGGAACCAGACATAGACCATCATCGCCGCGATCGCGACGACGAAGGCAATGACCGCCCCCTCGATCAACTCCCCGCCGACCTTGGGGCCGACGAATTCCGCACGCTGGATCTGGATCTGCGGGTCGACGCGTTCGGCCAGGGTGCGTCGCACCTCTTCGACCAGCCGGCCTTGAGCGTCGCCGGCGGTGTCATCCTGGCTCAGCCGGATCAGCACCGCATTTTCGGAACCGAAATTCTGCAGCGACACGTCGCCGAAGGCGCCGTCGCCGAGTGCTGCGCGCATGGCACTCAGATCGGCGGGGCCGGAGGTTTCCACCTCGACCAGCACACCACCGGTGAAGTCGATGCCGAAATTGAGGCCACGGAACACCACCAGCGCAATGATGCCGATGGTCAGAACCGCGGTGAAGACCAAGGCGACCACGCGATATCGCAAGAAGTCGATATTGGTCCGGCCGGGATTGAGAGAGAATTTCATCTGCTGCGGGCTCCCGGCTCGATCAGAAGGCAAGGGTCTTCGGACGCGCCCGCTTCAGCCAGGACGCGACCAGAAGCCGGGTCACGAAGACCGAGGTGAACAGCGTCGTCAGGATGCCGATCGACAGCGTGACCGCAAAGCCCTTGACGGGCCCGGCTCCGAACTGGAACAGCAGCATCGCGGCAATCAGCGTGGTCAGGTTGCTGTCGATAATTGTGGTCATGGCGCCCTTGAACCCGGCTTCGACCGCGGAAATCGGTGATCGGCCATTGCCGAGTTCCTCGCGGATGCGCTCATAGATCAGCACATTGGCGTCCACCGCCATGCCCAGAGTCAGCACGATGCCGGCGATACCCGGCAGCGTCAGGGTCGCCTGAAGCGCCGACAGCGCCCCCAGCAGCAGAACCAGATTGGCAAACAGCGCGACGTCGGCAAAGACGCCGAGCCGCTTGTAATAGGCGGCCATGAACAGCACCACCAGCACGAAGGCCAGCACGCTGGCAATCTCGCCGCGGGCGATGGCATCCGCGCCCAGATCGGGGCCGACGGTGCGTTCCTCGATCACGGTCAGCGGTGCGGGCAGGGCGCCGGCGCGCAGCAGCACCGCCAGATTACTGGCTTCCTGCACGGTGAAGGTGCCTGAAATCACGCCCGACCCGCCCAGGATCGGCTCGCGGATCACCGGCGCGCTGATCACCTTTTCGTCGAGCACGATGGCGAGGTTGCGACCGACATTCTGCTGGGTCGCCTCGCCGAAGCGCCGGCCGCCGACGCTGTCGAAGCGGAAGCTGACCACGGGTTCGTTGTTCTGGAAGCTGGGCTGGCTGTCGGTCAACCGTTCGCCCGAGACCAGCACCCGGCGCTGAACGACATATTTCGTCGGCTGGCCACCGGGGCCGGTGCCGTCGAGGATCTCGGAGCCCGGCGGCAACCGCCCGCCCGAGAGCACCTCGGAAGCGCTGGTGGTGGGGTCGAGCAGCCGGAAGCTCATCTTGGCGGTGGTGCCGAGCAGTGCCTTGATCTCGGCGGGGTTTTCCACGCCGGGCAGCTGAACGATGATCCGCTCGTCACCCTGGCGCTGAATGGTCGCTTCCCGCGTGCCAAGCTCGTCGACGCGGCGGCGGACCACCTCGATCGACTGCGCCAGCGTCTGATCGCGACGGTTGGCGATCTCGGCGGCGGTGAACCGACCGCGGACCACGCCGTCGGCGGCCTCGACATCGAGGCCGGCATTCATGCCACGCATCTCGTCGGCAATGCGCGAGGCATCGGCCGCATCGCGCACCCGGACCACGACCGCGTCGCCATCGACGCCGATCCCGGCATAACCGATGCCGGCTTCCCGCAGTCGGGCGCGGACATCGTCGGAAACGGCGTTCAGCCGCTCCCGCAGGACGGCGCTCATATCGACTTCGAGCAGGAGATGCGATCCGCCGCGCAGATCCAGCCCCAGGCTGATGCGCTGTTTGGGCAGCCAATCGGGCAGACTGTCGAGCGTCTGGCGCCCGATCAGATTCGGGGCGGTGAAGAGCGCGCCGAT
Organism: Tistrella bauzanensis; assembly: GCF_014636235.1. Taxonomy (NCBI): domain Bacteria; kingdom Pseudomonadati; phylum Pseudomonadota; class Alphaproteobacteria; order Geminicoccales; family Geminicoccaceae; genus Tistrella; species Tistrella bauzanensis. The sequence continues at coordinate 751 of NZ_BMDZ01000054.1, read as the reverse complement.
CAGGCAGATCGCGATGATCAGCACGGTCTTCCACTTGGCGAAATGCAGCATGGATACCGTCGAGGGTGGGCGGGGCGGGCGATGATGGCGGCGCTGAGGACAGTCGCGATCAGACGACGGGCGCCCGATCGCAACTGTCCGTCAGGTCACTTCTCGGTCTTATCGGTCTCGACGGTCTCGTCCGCATCCTCGACCACGTCCTTGGCGGCCTTGCGGCGGCTGGACGCGGGTTCGGTGGCGGCGACCTTGTCGGTGATGGTGTGCCGCATGACCTTCACCCGCACATCCGGCGCGATCTCCAGCGTCGCATAACTGTCGTCATCCACCTTCACGATGGTGCCGACAATGCCGCCGGCGGTCACCACCCGGTCGCCACGGCGCAGCGCCGCGATCATCTCGCGATGCTGCTTGGCTTTCTTCTGCTGCGGACGGATCAGCAGGAAATAGAAGACGACGAAGATCAGGAGCAGCGGCAGCAGCTGCATAAGCATGCCGGCGCCGCCGTCGCCGCCGGCGGCCTGCGCATAGGCCGGAGAGATGAGCATCGAGACGTCCCCGTAAGGTGATGCGTTGGCAATGAGATAGCCGAAGCCGCAAGCCGGCTCCGGCGCAGTCGTGTCGGGACTATAACGGCGCACTGCCACTTTGCAAAGCGAACCCGCCCCCTGCCCCAGGGCAATCGGGTGAAACTGTGCGTGACAGGGCGGAAAAAGTCTGAATCTCTCGTTGTCGACCTTTTTGGCTTGGGAGG